>JAKBQK010000544.1 GCA_021835265.1 Thermoplasmata archaeon | reverse complement strand
TTAATTAATTCGGTCGGATACCTTTCGCCGCCGCCCGAATGCCTGTACGTGAATGGAACAGCGGTAACTTCTAGAATAGTCAATTAGGTTCAGTATCTGTGTTCTTATTAAAAAGATTATTAGCCCCCAGCTCTAGGGTAAATTCTGACCAAAATCATTAGGAGATATATAAGCCTAAAATTCTTTACAATAAGACTAATCTTTATTGGTCAATCCAGTGAAGCGCCTTGGCTAAATTTTCCGATAAATTTTAATAATTTCACCTATTGTGGAAAATAATATAATGACTACATACATAAAAAGGAAATTATGTCTTACAATTGAGCAATTTTCAAAAAAAGGCATAAATAATAATGTGATATTGTTTATAGAACAAATTAATCTCTCTCGATCTTAGGATTTGGGAACAATATTAAGCCATAACAACGGTGGAATGTCAGTGAATAAAATCAGTAAAACTGGAAAAATATTAGCAAGCTTAAAGGACAGGTTTGTTTTATTCCTATCTCACAAAGATGTAAAGATTATAATTGTTTTGCCCATTTTAGGAATAGAAAGATTGAAACAAGATCACATAATATATTGTGACTCAAGTAGATTAATTAGCTATTTGGCCAGAAAAGTAGAGAGAGACTATGGAGTTTTATTTCACCCAAAAACACGGTTTATAGCTGTCAAAGAAATTTACATAGATAGGGAATACACTAAATTTGTAGAATTTCTCCCTCAGAGAAATGAAACAATAGTTGATGTTGGAGCTGAGACTGGCGATTACACGATTCTCTGCTCTAAATTTTATAATGCATCACAGGTCTTATCCTTTGAACCTAATAGGTCGAGTTACGAAATTCTGATTCAGAACATTGACTTAAATAAATGCCACAATGTTAGCGCTTTTATGGTAGGTTTATCATCAAATGAAAGTCAGCAAAAAGTTTTCTATAATGGAGATTCAATAATTTGGAGAACAAGCGGAGGCAATCAAATGTTAGCTGTTAAATCACTTGATTCTTTTAACTTATCCTCCCTAGGTCTCTTAAAAATAGATGTCGAGGGCAACGAAATACAGGTGATTAAAGGTGCTATCGAAACTATTAAAAGATTCAGACCTAGAATCATAATAGAAACCCACTCAAAAGTTTTAAAGGAAGCTGTTGTTGGGCTGATGATAGGCCTAGACTATAAAATTTCGCACATAGGGAGATCCTTCATTGATGAATCGAATAATGAAGTCGTTAACATATTCTTTTTGAGTAATGCTAATATCCAAGAGATTTCAAAGACTTTTGAAAGGCATAATACCCTATAGTCATTGACCTACACCATTAAACTGCTGTTAAGGAACTTACACATTCATTTTTTCATCTTGTTTCATTCAGAGATTAGCATTACAATTGAAATAAATAGTGTTAAAGGACCAATACGAGGTGCCCATAGTTAGTCAGAGCCTATTGGTGTGAGTGACTGCAGAGAAGCAAGTCTAGGAAGTGGCGAGGAATGGCATAAAAGGGACAGAATTCTAGTGACGGTGCCTTTGAGACTAATGGTCTACTCGATTTAATGCACTCTTCTGTTTCTGCCACTTGATAAAGATACCGAGCAATACCTCCAAAATCGCGGCATGGGATCAAAATACCGCAGGAAGGCAATAAAAGAATACCAGAACATGACTTACAGATCGTGTTCAGTTGACAACGATTTTGTGATAAGAGGCTCCTGTACTCAAGGAATATTGTTGGCAGAGAGAAGAAAGTTCTGAGAGAACTCTGTGAGCAGATCAATCAAGGGTGTGGTAAATAAGGGATATTAGAGGATCTAGGTTTACAATTGCTTGAATCAGAGGGCAAAGAGAGACGTGAAATAACCAAACTGACGATCCTAGGGAGGAAAACAGAAAATAATCAACTTATCACCGAACCTAGAGGATATTTGTTTAACAGAGCAGTGCTAATGGTTAAAGGTAAATAGGTTGGTTTCATTGTATTTCTATGTTCAGGTGCCCCGCGTGTCTTTTACTGAAATATACAAGCTACAACGAACTTTCTTCCCACATTCTTGACAGTGAGAAAATCGGCAGTGCTGAACACATAATGTGGCTTAATAGAAATCTTTCATCAAGAAAGCTTTCGCAAGCTGAACTTTCCAAAAAACTTGAGGGATTTTTTCGAGCTGACAGAGTAAAACAATGGGTAATATCTATAATGATAAAGAAATTCTTTGGAGAGAGCCCTCATCCTTTCATTGTCGCAATGCAGCATCCTTCCAGAAAGGTATTACTAGGATATGTATACGAACATCATCACTTTCTTAAACAGTGGGTTAGAAGTTGTTCCCTAATAATAGGAAATACTGAGAATGAGGATGTACAGTTCTTTGAGATAGAGAATATACTTTCAGAATGGTTTGGCATTCCTGGCAAGCAGCAAGCGCATCATGAGCTCTTAATAAAAATGGGAGAGTCATATGGAGCCTCGCGAACAGACATCTACAACACAATCCCCCTAAATGCGACCAAAAGAGCAATCGCCTTCTGGGACCGGTCAACAAGAAGCTTACCTTTCTATGAAGGGATGGCGGCTATGCATTCTCTTGAATTGATAGCAAACAGGAACCTGAAGGATTACGGAGCGTACATTGGATACTTCGATTCAAAAATTTTGAAGAACGGTACAATTACTGAGGAAGCTGTGGCATTCTTAAGGGAGGGTTTTAATGCAGATGTATCCCATTCAGAAACCGCTCTTGATCTGGTTGATAAATATTCTGATACCGAGGATAAGAAACAGAACTGTATGGCCGTCGCCCTAAGATCAATTGAGGAATTTTCCGATTATTTACTGGCACGTTTGGAAAGAGGTGAGTTGCTTGAAGACAAACAACACTGAGGGATGCGGTCTTTGTAATGCAACCTGGGGAGAGTATTATAGAGAAATAGATGAGGACAGGATGTTCTTCTGCTGCAATATTTGCGCTGATATATTCGAAACTATGGTCAACAAGGTGAAAGAAGCTTCGGGATGGGATAAGATAGATTATGTAGAATTGAAGGGAAACTACTCTTCAGGACGAAACTGCATTGCTAAAAATGGAAACGAGGAATTCAAGTATTATTTCCGTACGTACGGAGACGGAACATTCATTACATTTGAGAAAAGATAAGGCTCAAACATCTAATTATAAGTATTCTTGTACCTCTGCATTTGACGTTATTATCAAACAAGATCATTATAACCCCGAGTAAGTGTATAACCGCTCATTCTTGAAATATTATAAAATTATTTCTACAAAGATTAAGGTCTTTTAAAAAATCTAACTCAATACTGTAAGACCGTTTACGGGAAATACTAATATAAGATTAATTATACCGCGTAATGCGTATACTGACTGTCCTGGGCATCTTTGTACTGATAATGGTCTCATTAATTCCTTTATCAAATGCTTTGCCAGTTCATTCAGAAAACCGGCAAATCGAGAACTCCGTTCTTTTCATTTCTAATAATACTACGATAGGTGTTCCAGGTTATGAAACTAGTTTCTATCTGAACAACAACATTACAATACCAGCCGGCAGGGTTCTTACTTTACTTGATCTGAATGTTTATGTTCAAATTGCTTCTGGAAACATTACTGTTAACGGTAGCTTAAGAATTATCAACACTTCTATTCATATGTTCTCAGGTAATGAGTCACTTGATGCTATGGTTCATGGTTCAGGCAAGGCTTTGGCTAATCTTACCATGGAAAATTCAACATGGACGATACCTGGTACTATTGGCATGTACAATTCCTTCGACAGAATAACCAACTCCTCCTTTTCGTCTGCATTCAATGATCCTGCAAATGTGGGAGAGTCCTTAACCATCAATATCGTAAACAGCTCTTTTATCGCTTATAATTCCACTTTCTCGGGACTATTGCACGCAAAACCAATAAAATCTATGGATACGTCGAACCTGGTTTATTCAAAGAATGTTCCCTTTTCTTCTGATAATTTGATACCTCTTTCTGATCTTGCCCTTACTACAAAGGATCCAATAATTACGAAGATAGCTGTAAATTTAACATATTCAGGTAACAACCCAACAGGTGAAAATACGCTTAATTTCAGTTATGCAGGTAATTTCCTGTCGCTGCATCTGGGAAATACAGGTTCTGTGCACAACATATCATCAGAGGTCTTCAACCTACGTCTTTCTGCCCCATTGAGTACTCTTATCCAGATGATCAAGAGTTTCACCGTCTCTATGTACGTAGCCAATGTTGCGGGATCAAATAGCAGCATTGAAGGGCTTAACATATCGCTATTATCAAATGATACTGTGTCCCTCCTCGGGCTTGGGTACTTCTCTTATGATATCTATAACAGTTCAGCAATATTTGCAGACAGCTCTGTTGGGGTTGATATGAATGCCCAATACCTCTATGACAACGTTATGAACCCGGGGCACGATTTCATTTATTCTGTAAGATCGACGTTGTATATTCTTGGATCAAGAGCTGCCGGAATCGCAGGTAATATGACGTTCTATCTAAACAATGATTCCTCGATACTGTTTTTCTCTCATGTGCAGGTAAATGCATCCACTGGCCTATACATGGACTTAAATTTTCCCTTGGAAATAAGCCCCGTCACCTGCTCAACTTATGTCTTGAAGGTCAATGATTTTGTATATTCTGCACTCAGAGAATTAAATGTAAGCGTAGGCGAGGTAAATAATGAGTCCTATTCATACTATCTTCTCACGGATTTTATAAGTGGGTCAAATGAAACATACACAGGAAACTATGTATTTGCTATTTACAACCTTACTTATCAAGTCGCACTGCCGCAATACAACTATTCTTCTAAGAACAATATAAACGAGACATTTCATACAGATCTTCCTATTTTAGATGCAAGTCTTGGAACGCGTTACCTTACGATGGGTACGGCAAATAGCATTTCCCTGAATATTTCACTTATTGGATGCGTTAGTATGG
>JAKBQK010000441.1 GCA_021835265.1 Thermoplasmata archaeon | reverse complement strand
CTCACACCGTTATGTGTATTATTTCATCGGTATAAATTTTTTATAATTTCTAAATACTTATATAGTGCTTTTGCGAGTAATTTAGAGTTTTTATGTGATAAAAATTACTATTAGATTGAAATCATAAGTTAGTTTTTAATATGCTGTTTTCTAACCTTCTTTATCAGCCTGAGTATATTTTTATATTTTTTAGTTCTAACTGACAGAGTGGCTTTCCTTATGAAACAGAAAGTGTGTTTATTTTTTTGTCAGAAAATAATTTTTTCCTGACGTCCTTTCAGGTGAGATGATGAATTTGACATGTGTGAATAGAGATATTATCCATTCTTTTTCATATCTAATATCAGAACTGGAAAAGAGCTTGTAAATTAAAGAACTTTCACATACTTTTCATCCGATTCATTTTCAGCGTGTAAACAAGTATAATCTTTATCCTGGACTAAAAAAGTACAACTTTATTGTGTATAACATTTTATAAGGGAGTTACCAATTTAAGAACGATAGATGACATTTTTACTTTCAATATTCGTACTTTTGCTTCTTGCCATAATTATGGGAAGTGTTTTCGAATATTACGGCTTACCTTCAGTTATTGGTGAACTAATAGCCGGGTTTATCCTTGGAAAAGCTGTTCTAGATCTTGTTTTACCAAGTTCCATAATAACGGGGATTTCAGAAATTTCTTTGTTCTTCATAGTTCTTCTTATAGGGGTTGAGTCAACAACCTATACACTGGTCAGGAATGTTAAAAAAGGGATCTTACTTTCGACTACGAGTTTCATAATTCCTCTACTAATTATGCTTCTTTTCTTGAAGATTTTCTATGGAAAATTTGGGGCATCAGATATTATACTTGCCGTGTCCATAGGAGTGCCATCAATCTCCATTATTTCAGTGCTCTTGAATAAATATGACCTGATGAAATACGAAATGGGAAACTCCATTCTTGCATCTGTTATATTCACAGATATAATTGCATTCATTATTCTTTCAGCAATAGTAGACCTTAAAAGATTGAATTACGAGCTTGTGTCGATTGTAGTTTTTCTCATATTGATATTTCTGGCAGATCATTATTTAAGAAAAAATTCAAAAACGGTCATGGCTTTCTTTGAAAGACTAAGGTACCAGTCTAAAAGTGAAAAACTTGTATTTGGTAGCATAATCTTATCTGGACTCATAGTCGCGTCTCTCCTGGATGAGATAGGTATATCATATGTTCTTGGTGCTTTCTTTGCAGGTATACTTATCAGCGACGTCATAATAGGAAAAGAACTTCTTGGGATTATTACAAGAACACTGGGACGGTTGAATGATAGCTTCTTCATACCTCTTTTTTTCAGCATAGCCGGAATGGAAGCCATCCTTCCAACCTTTAACTCACTGGGAGAAATGACACTTCTTATAATCATAACAATTCTAATTGGAGGATTTCTTGATTATTATGCTGGAAGAAAATTCTTCTCAAAAGGTTCTGGGAGAGTTTCATCAGGAATATTAGGAGGAAGAGGTGCGGTGGGAGTCATTATCGCTACTATAGCCCTTGAAGCGAACATCCTTAATTCAAACCAATATTCAGCAGCAATTTTTGCAACGATTATAGTTTCAGTTATATTCTCATTTCTTTTGAGAAACCAGCAGGATAACATTCTTATGGAACAGGAAAGATTTGGTGTTAAGATCTAGTTCGTAGATTTGTGGAACGAATAATTTGCTATGTAGTGATGATCGAAGAACTTTATATCACTTCTCACATAGTTATTCCTTGAAAATATGGCATTAAGTTCTTCTGGTGATAGCTTTATTTCTGATGGTGGACCTAATGTTGAATCTTTCTTGAATTCTAACAGTGTAAAAACTGGTTTATTCTTTTGTGAAAATTTCTGGATAATTTCATCCATACAGGGAAAGTCATGAAAACTGGTTGAAAAGAAAACTCTGTCTACCTCTGGAATTTTTTCCATTTTACACATATCTTCTAGAATTGTCTCCACATTTAGGATCTTTTTTTCTTTTATCTTTTTATTTTCTCTTTCTATTCCATTCTTACTTATATCTATAGAATATACCTTTGAACATTTAGGTGCCAGAAGCATTGAATAGTATCCATCTCCGGAACCAACATCTGCTATTCGTTCGCCTTGTTTTATGTGCATGAAATCTATGACACTTTGCACGTCTATGGTTTTTTCTCTCATTTCTGCCATTCTATCATAATCGAATTCGTGTCCGTGGTGATGATGATCCATAACTTTCAATGTTTAAATGCCTATTAATCCTTTGCGAATATCTGTTAGCCGAAATTGTTTAATGCACTGAGTAAAGTTAATTTTATATCACTGCATGATAGCAAAAATACAGGTCCATGCCATAAATTTCGAGTAAAAACATTAAAATAACATCCATACAGGATAACTTTTTTATGCCTTTTGAATTAACCTCACTAATGTTACTCTCTGAGTTTGTGGATTATCTCGACAGAATATCTGGTACACCAAAAAGACTGGAAATGAATGAGATTATGAAACAGTTATTTCTGGAGCACAGAGATGAAGTGGATATTATTGCATACCTTATTCAGGGAAAGGTGGCACCAGATTACTCTGGACTCGAGATTGGCATATCAGAGAAAACCGTCATGAAAGCTTTGGAATACCTTACCGGAGCAAATGAAAAAGAAGAAATATCTTTGATTTCAACATTGGGGGATCTGGGGGAAGTGGCCGAACAATTACTTTCCCGAGGAAAGCAAACCTCATTCTTCAATGAGCCTCTAACTCTTAAAGAGTTTTACGAACTTCTCCTTAAGATTACGAGACTAAAGGGCCAAGGAACTAGCGAAACAAAGGCAGCTATGTTAAAGGATTTCCTCATCCGGTCAACAAATAAAGAGGCAAAGTATGTTGTAAGGATTATCACAGGAAACCTCAGAATCGGGGTTTCAGATGCATCAATAATTACTGCACTCCGACTGGCATTTAAACCAGAAATAGAACAATCTGAGGTGGAGGATGCTTTCAATTTTCATCCTGATCCTGCTTACGTTGCTAATCTTTTGCTCAATGATAGAATAAATGTAAGCGCAGGACCTACACCGTTCATACCAATAAAAGTAATGCTTGCTGAGAGGCTTCAGTCCCTTACTCAGATAATTGAAAAACTTGGTGGAATAGCAGCTTTAGAATACAAGTATGATGGCTTAAGGATACAGATACACAAGCGTGGAAATGAAATAAGGACATTTTCAAGGGGAAATGAAGAAACGACAAAACAGTTTCCTGAAATTATTGAAGCTGTCAGAAAGGTAAATGCTGATACTGTGATCCTTGACGGAGAGGCAGTACCGGTTAACAGTGAAACAGGAGAGATTTATCCTTTTCAGGATGTTTCAAGGAGAAGAGGAAGAATATACGATTTGCCGGAGGTTTCGGAAGAGATACCCATTATGGTTTTTCTCTTTGACATTATTTATCTTAATGGCGTCCCTCTTAATGGGAAATCATATACTGAAAGAAGGAAAAGGTTACTCGAAACTGTGGGTGAAAATGATCGCCTGAAATTTGCAACACAGATAATATCTAAGAGTTCAGAGGAAGCAGAAAAATTCTTTGAAACTTCCATAGAATCAGGATGTGAGGGAATAGTCGCAAAGAGTGTGCAGGAAAATTCCATTTACAGGGCTGGAAACAGGGGATGGTTGTGGATAAAATTTAAGAGAGATTATCAGAATGAAATCTCAGATACACTGGACCTGGTAGTAGTAGGTGCATTCTACGGACATGGACGCAGAAAAGGTAGCTTCGGTGCACTTCTTTTGGCTTCTTATAATAAGGAACGGGATATGTTTGAATCAGTATGTAAGATTGGGTCTGGATTCACTGATGAAAATCTTTCTGAAATGAAGGTGATATTCTCGAGTCTCATCACAGATAAAAAACCATCAAATGTTGATTCAGAAATGATGCCAGATGCTTGGATATACCCTGAAAAGGTGATTCAGATTAAGGGTGCTGAAATAACATTGAGCCCTGTTCATACATGTGCAAAAGAACTGGTTGGTAAAAATGGCCTTGCCATAAGATTTCCAAGATTTACTGGTACCTGGAGAACTGATAAAAAAGTAGAGGATTGTACATCCTCTGTAGAAATTTATGAATTATTTAAATTGCAGAAAAAAACTAGTTATAAGGAAGATAGTAATTAATCTCTATCTTCGTTTCTGTAATTATCTCTGGAGCCGTACTCTCTCCTTCCACCGCTGTTTCCGCCGTATCCGCCGCCGTTTCTTCTGAAACCGCCGCCAGTACCGCCTCTTCTGAAGTTAGTGTTTTCATAAACTTTTTCGCTCATGTCATTTTCACTGTTAACTTCTTCAACAGCTTCCTCGGATTCGTTAAGGTTTCCATATTTTCCAACGTTTAATCTCATCTGGCCTCTGACCAATGAAATGTATCCGTTATCAACATGAAGTGTAGATCCATCCTTTACAGATGCAGCCTGTTCTCCCCAGAGGGATAGCTTTATCTTTCCAGTGTCATCTCCTACAACAACCTCAGTTACGGATTTTGATTCTCCGAATCTTGTGTTTATCTCTTTTGGCTCGCCTATCTCTATGACCTTAGCAAGAACATTTACTCTTCTCGACTCAGGTGTAAGGTCCTTTATTTTGGTAATTCCTTCCATATGGTTTACGTCCCGTCCTTTCGGACTGAATAGTATTCCTTACTCGTATTTATATTAATGCGTTAATTTGAGTTAACATTCTTCATTTGAATTAATTCGGTTGAAAGCCCTTAATTTCATGAATAACAGATCTTCTCGATATTGTCTAAAACCAAATGATATGGATAATGAATCATTTCAATATACTAGTTTATTTCATGTTCTAATATATGCCTTAACCATGGAATAACAGAAGTGAAAAATGAAGGTCCGTGGTGTGCAAAAAAATCAAGTTTTCCTGGGGTACAGAATATATTG
>JAKBQK010000397.1 GCA_021835265.1 Thermoplasmata archaeon | reverse complement strand
GCACCTTCAAGGCACATGGATTCAACCTCATGGAGAATAAACGGAAATCCATACAATCTATGGACATTCCTCACAAAAAGCGAGTCAATATTTGCCATACGAAAGAGCAATGGTCATGAAGTACCACTGGAGATTCTTGCTGATCACAAAGGTGTGGATATACACGACAGACATTCTGCATTCGAAACCTTTGCATCAAAATCAAAAAACGATCAGCAATATTGCTGGTCACACATCATATGTGATGGAAAGGAACTTGAAGAATTCTATGGTGACGAAGGTGGTAGAATAAAGAGAACTCTTCAAACAATATTCCATGAGGCAAAGGAATACCATGGCCATGGTACCATGAAAGATGTGGAGAAGCTTCATCGCAATCTAACATTCCTCCTTGATTCTCATTATGAACATGCAGGATGCAGAAAGTTTGTGAAGAATCTTCTGAAACGGAAGAAAGAGTGGCTGTTTCAATTTGTCATGAATCCCGATGTTGAACCTACGAACAACAGGGCAGAGAGGGGTCTAAGGCCCTCAGTAATTTACAGGAAAGTATCAGGAGGATCCAGAACAGAACGTGGGGCTGAAATATATACCAGAATATATTCCATCTATTACACATCAAAACTCAGAGGAAAGAATTTCATAACTGATACATCATCAATTATCAAAGGAAATGCTAAATCTGGATAATCAATCAAGCACAACAGACTGACCAGTTACGAAAAACCAAAAAAAAATATATGTATTAGATATAATATTAAATTTTATGAATATTCAAAAAGTGATAAGTTTTAAGATGGATGAGTTCAAATACGCTAAGAGAAGAGGGAATCTAATAAAATTCATTTTTTCAAACTTCTCTAAGGGAAAACGCAGAGAGTTTTATGAAATGTATTTAAGAAGAGGTTTAGATATCGCAATTTCTAAAGGCATTAAGGTACCATTGGGCTTTCCAATAGATTCCCTGAACGAGGTTTTCTATGAAAAAATATACGATGTAGAAGGTTTTGTCCCTCAAAAGTCAGATGCTGTTGTAGATGTTGGTGCACACACTGGGGACTGGACAGTGTACTGTGCAAAAGTTTGGACTGTAAAGGAAATTAATGCATTCGAACCTCTAAAAAGTAATGTTCAATATGCAAATTCTATTCTTAAATTAAATGAATGCATTAATTCACATGTATATGAAATTGCACTTTCTGATAGTGATAAGGAAATTGAGATGGAGTATACTGGGGCAATGCTCGGAGAAATAAAATCAGACTCCTTAAAGAAAATTGAGGCTATAAAATTTAGTACCCTTGATTCGTTTAAGCTTCAATGTGATATACTGAAGATAGATGTTGAGGGTTATGAATTGGAGGTATTGAAAGGTTCTATTGATACTATTAGGCAGTATAAACCAAAGATAATTTTAGAAACGCATACCAAAGAACTTAGGTCTAAATGTCATATGCTTCTGGAAAATGAGGGATATAAGTTAAAATTTACTGGCAGAAAAGTAAAAACTCGAAATTTGCCTTCAAATTTTGATGAAGTAGTCAATTTGTTTTATGATGTTAATTCTCATCCGAATAAAGTATAATTTCAGGCATTTATTGTTAGTCTCAATGTTACTCCTCAGGTTTATAACGTTAACAAGATTTCATTCACATTCGAATTCTGTAGTTTAATTCTTTTGAGAATGCATGTTTAAGTGGTGATTTACTGTCTTTTCTGCGGAATTTATTTCTTTTTTGTCCGTGCACCATCAATGATTTTTTCCGGATATGGAATGTTCATCTTATTGAGGAGATTTAGAACCTGTTCTGATTCAGACCTGATCATGACGATTCCTGATTGAAGACGAACCGGTGTAACTTTCAATTGCGAGAGAATTCGTGTTGTTTCTGAGATTGTAATTTCAGTTTTCTTCTCAATAAGTCTTGAAAGCAGAAGGGATAATACGCATACGAAAACATGCGCTTTGATTCGATCTGATTTCCTGTGGTATACAGGCCTTATCTCAATGAATGATTTTATGGTGCGGAATGAGCGTTCAATCTGCCACTGTTCCCTGTATGCAGATACAACTTCACTTTCCGGTAGATCAGTATTGGTAACGATGAGGAATCTCCCCGCAAGCTTCTTCAGTATATTGATTCTGTTCTCATTGAGTGTTATACCATTCTCTGTGAATTTTACAAGCGATTTCAATTTACCAGGAGATTTCTTCAGTTCGGTCTCATCATGAATTTCTGATATTCTTTGCTTTATCACATTGATTCTGTCGTCAAGATCTTTCAGATCAAGCTGTTCCCTTTCCTTATTGTATACTGCTATGTATCTCCTCTTTTCAGCAAGTTTCTGCTGGTCCTCAGTGGAATCATCATCCAGAATTTCGTCTGTGTTTATTTCTACCCTCTTAATCAGGAACTGATCAATTGCAATAACATCCGTGAAATCTGTATACATCAAT
This sequence comes from Thermoplasmata archaeon, assembly GCA_021835265.1. The sequence goes on along the minus strand of JAKBQK010000397.1, from coordinate 2,524 downwards.
ATGGCGCGATATGGTTGACCCCATCGGTATGCTGCTGTGATATACCAGTTCTGATCAAGAAGATCAAGTGATTTTGATCTTCCAAATGCCCTGTGATCAATGAAGGTTACATCCCTTATTCCAAAACGATCCTTCAATGTGGCTATTGTTGGTTCAAGTGTCTTTGGATCTACTGTGTTTCCTGGCCAAACTTCATGATGTACCGGTATTCCGTCTGCCTTTAAGGACCCATTGCAATCTGCTCCTTTCCCTCTTTTTGTCACGTGAATATCCAAAAATTACAAGATCATTATCCACCTTTCCCTCAAGGTATGATTATGTGAGAACATAATGGATCTTTGAGACATCAGGCTTTAAAGCTTTGAATACTTCATGGTATAGCTGGTTAATTTTTGTGCAATTTTTACAGGAATAAATTTGGAAAGACTATTAAGAAACGCATTGATGGTATACTGGAAGCAATAAGATCAGGTATAAATTCTGATGTTTTTGAAGGGCTGACCAACAAGACCAGAAGAACATTCAAGCATTCATGTGGATTCAAATCTCACGGACGCAGAGACACAAGAATTTATCTGCTGGTATAGGGATTATAGTTATCCCAATAATATGTTAAAATTATTCTTATCTTTGTTCATTTTGAATAATTTCCAGAAAAGTTTCCGCATATTTATCTATCATTGTTCTAGAATTAAACTTTTCCTTAACTTTGCGTAAACCGTTTTCTCCTAATTTCTTTTTTAATTCCTTCTCATTCATCAATATATCTAATTTGGCTTTTAAGTCATCTATATCCCCCTCACTAACCAAAAAGCCATCTATATTGTCTGTTACTATATCTTCACCCGTTGTCCCCTTCATTGCAATAACAGGAACTTTCATAGAAAACGCATCAAGATAGGATAATCCGAAAGCATCATTTTTACTTAACATTACAAAAACGTCGGATGAAGCAAAGGCTAACATTTTCTGTTTAGTTTCTACCCATCCCAAGTCAATAACGGTTAGTTTTTTATGTAATTCGAGGGCTATTTTTTTTGAATTGAGGTATTTTTCATCTGGTTCTCCTATTGTAAGAAGTGTTACATCATTATGGGAATTTGAATAATCTGCAATTGCTTTTAATATATCTATAGCACCCTTATCAGTCCATGCCTGTGTAAGAACTATAAAGTTAGAAGTTAGACCAAGGCTCCTTTTGTACATCAAGATCTCATTGTTAGTAGGAATCATTTTGCTTTCAATACCGAGATTAATAGTTCTAATTTTATCGTGGCTACACCCTAGACTAATTAATTCTCTTTCTTCATTCTGCGTGTTAGCAACAATAAAATCTGCCTCCTTTACGATTTTCCTTAAAATATATGGTTTTTTGAAATCTTCAACTTGATAATGATAATAGGGAGTATATATGAAAGGTATTCTAAGGTCTTTAGATATATAAAATGCAGAAACAGACAACTCATTCGGGTAAATAGACCCCCAAATTAAATCTGGTTTAAGGCGTCTAATTACTCTTCTCAGATTTAGAAGATATGGACCATGAGCAATAACTTTAATATGATCCAAAACGTTTTTTAAAAAAGGATCTTTTTTTCTAGTCAATTTGGTTTCCAGTAGCTTTAAAGGAATTTTTGCAACCATATTTATTAAAGGAAACGATCTTAAATATAAAATATGGCTATCAATGATCATGTTATCTCTATTATTTCTTAAACTTCTGGAAAAGATGGAATGCTGATATCTAACGTCTAATCCATCTGAAGTTATTATATATGTGTCCATTATTTCTTTCACACCATTGTAAATGTATCTGACAACTTCTTCCCCGCCTCTCATGTCACCTTTTATGAATCTTGGTGATAATATCAGCAATCTCAATTTGGTCACGCCTCATTTTTGTTAAGGAAATGGTAAAATCTTTGGATAACAAATTTCCAGTCATAATTTATGGAAGTTTTGATTGCGTTTTCCCCTAATTTTTCCCTCAGTTCACGATCATCCAACAGGATTTCAATTTTATCAGCAAAATCTTCTGGGCTATCTGTTTTGCAAACAAGACAATTTTCATTATTTAAAGCATATTCTCTTGCACCAGGAATATCTGAAATGACAACACTCGAGCCGCAGGCCATTGCCTCAAGTGGCGGCATAGGAATGGCCTCACTTCTCCCAGTGTTAACGAATATTGATTCAGAATATAGCTTAGATAAGGTATTATCATCCTTAACCCAGTCCAAAAATTCATATTTAAATTTTATATTCGCTCCAATCAGAGAATTTGAGGCTCCAGCAATCAATATTTTTAGATCTTTTCGTTTGTTCCAGATTATATTCATAGCTTCTACAAAAATATCGAAACCCTTATCAAATTCCGGCCTTGCTATTGTAAAAACCTGATTATTTTTTTTAAAACCATTTTTAAAAAATCTGTTATGATCGATGCCTAACCCTATCCATTCAACATCCTCTAAGAACTTATCCTTGAAATATTCCTTAATCCACTTGCTTTGTGTAAACATAG
>JAKBQK010000044.1 GCA_021835265.1 Thermoplasmata archaeon | reverse complement strand
ATAACTCTCGGTACATCATCACAATATGCATTCCCAGGACAACTGGTAACGTTCTCTGTGACAGGATTCACAGCGCCTAACTTCTCATTCGCATCTGCAGGACCAACTGAATACTTTGCTCAAATAGCCTTCAATGGAACACTCGTTTCTACAGTACCAGCCACTTTCCAGACAGGAAGCGGCGGAACAACATACCTGAATGGCTCTTTCTTGAACCCCAACAATGCGGTTGGATCTTATTATGAGATCAAATTTACAGCATATGCGCAAGCATCTTCTATCACCACTACTGTAGGAAGTGTTACTGGCGGATCGATTGTGCAAGATTCACTAACAGGTTCAGCAACTGACTACTTTGGATTGGTAACCGGCAACGGCGCTCTACTTACAGGCATAACATCGAGTGAGATAGCGACTTTGGAAACTGACATAAACAGCACAGTCTCTACTTCCCTTACGGTACCAGTTTCTCAGCTCAACGCAGCAATAACTTCAATAAATGGAGCGGTTGCGACTCTGAAGACAACAGTCGGAAACATAACTGCAGATCTCAGCACAATTAACGCCACAGTAAGCAGCATAGAATCCGGTCAAGTAACAGTTCTAACAGATCTTGGATCGATAAGCACTTCGCTCGCTTCACTCAACGCCAGTCTTGTTGCATTCAACAATAATGTTGTAACAATCAACACAACACTCGGACAAGTGGTGACTTCGCTCGGCAGTATAAATACGACGGTCGCAGCAAATTCGAACGGAATAGCTACTGTAAAGACGGATCTCGGAACCATACAGGGCCAGATTGTCTCGACGAATGGAAACGTATCGAGCATAAAGACGAGCCTCGGAACACTCACAACGAATGTGAGCAACGTATCTAAGCAGACACAGGGATTCCCGACACTAGAAATATTCCTGATTGTCATCATAGTGCTCGTTCTGATAACACTGGTAATCTCTTTCTTAGCAGTAAGTGCAGCAAACAAGGCAGCAAGACGAGTAACTGAAGAAAAGAAGCTTTAAACTACTTCTTTTTCTTTTTTTCTTTTATTTCCATTTTTCACGACTGAATTTTAGATTCTGAATTCTTTACTAATGTGTCAGTATTGCATTTAGTGGACATAAATCCTAGGGGGGTAATCACTTCTATTGGATTGTGCCTGTCTCACACTTCGATTCATTGAATTACAAGTGTTTAAAGTCCTCTGAGAATTCACTAAAGCAGTCACTCAGTACAAAAAAGTTTTTACCCTTCGTCTCTTGTATGAAATGTGGCAGTCGGCATTAGACTGATTTCTCTTGCTATTATAGTATCTATTCTATTCTTTCCGGTAGTTGTTGAGTCTACAGGCGGTGCTGCAGTTAACTATATAGTGACTTTTCACGAGGTTGGGTTACCAAATGGTGCAAATTGGTCTGTATCTCAGGGGACCTCAGTGGAGTATTCAGCAAGTACCTCTATAAATTTCACTGAACCTGATGGATCATACAATTTTATCATGGGCAAGGTCAACGGATATAAACCACTTCCAAGCAATTTTACTGTTAACGTTCAGGGGCACAATACCTCTTTTACTGTTATATATGCACCGGAATTATACCCAGTGACTTTCGTTGAAACAGGGCTTCCTCCAAGTACATTTTGGAATGTTACATTAGGTAACGAAACTAACACATCGTCAGATTCTGCAATTGGGTTCAAAGTAATGAACGGTACTTACAATTATGCGATTCCTAGTGTAAAAGGAATAGAGGCATCTACTCCAAATGGCACAATATCTGTCAATGGTAGTCCTACGAAAGTCTTCGTAACTTTTACGGGTCCAGTCAATTTCACTTTTATAGAGCAAGGACTTCCGTCAGGCTCTCTCTGGTCAGTATGGATAGACGGGTCGTACCATAACTCTACCTCTCCAGAAATCTCAGTTACACTTCCAAATGGCTCTTACAGTTATGTTGTTGAACTCTCGTCTAACTATTATGCAAATCCCTCAAGTGGAAGAGTAAATTGGTCCGAAAATGTGGTATTCGTGACCATCTCATCATACCTGTATTATGAGTTTATAATAGGAACTCTTGTCGTCATAACAGCATTATCCTTAATGGTATATTTCAAGACGCGAAAGAAATTGAAACGAGGCAAGGCAGAATAGGGCCCAACACTTTAGTACTTATAAATGACCTTTTGCTTATTCGTAGGAATAAAAACTTGGTTCTCGTAAGAATATTTTAAAGTGTTAAGTATATTGCTTAACTTATACAGAAACTGCTGCCATTTTCGCCTCAAGGCTTTGGAAAGAACTTTAATTTAACAGGAATTCATTCTTTGCAACATGAAAGGGAATGTATTTAATACGAAGCTCAAAGAAATAATGATCCATTCTAAATCATATACTGATAAGGCAAACGCTATAATAGCCCAGGAACTGGGTTCTAATCTTTCTGTATTTGGTCATAGAGTGACTGTAATATCAATCTCGACAAATGTGTCAGAATCAATCTCTACCGATAAGATTCGCTCAAATCTCAACTTTATACAATTGCCTCACTATACAGACGATTTGTCCCTATCGGGATTCATAAAGAGAGGATTTCTATTAACGAAAATTTATAAAAATTTCAAACCCGATTTTATAGTCTCCCTTGACCCAATTCTACCAGAAACATTTCTGCCTTTGCTGATAGGGTATGCAAGGAGAATTCCAACTCTAGTTTATTTTACAGACAACTGGGGAATCGATCCCGATAGAGGGAGAAAACTAATAGAACAGATAATTGAAGAATTCCTCATAGTTTGTTCTTTAAAGCTAGGTTCCGCACACATCTATTCTAGTGAGTTAGTGAAAAATCGACTCAAGAAATATTCTAAAAAACAAGGGGAAATAATACCCCAAGGATTTAATTACGATGAATTTTCAGACATTAAATCTCCTCAGGTCGATAAGATCAAAAGGGAGAAACCTGGTATTCGAGAGCAGAACAAGATTATTCTAACTTCTTTTGATTTTAGGGAGATAGAAACTTATATAAAACTTGCAAAAAGTTTTGAATTGAATAACTATAAATTCACACTGCATGTGATAAATGATACAAGCAACCTATCGAGTTTAAGAGAAGTAGATTACTTACTTAGGAAAGGGTATTTAATAATTTCTAATAGGCTGGAAAGGGACAGATATATAAGAGCTGTTTTGGAATCGGATGTTCTTTGGATTTCTGGACCGGACTCTTTTTGGGACAGGGCAAGATTTCCCACGAGGCTTCCTGAATATATGGCCAGTGGAAACCCCATAGTCAGCAGTATCCGAGGAACAACTGAGAGTTTTCTCTCCCAAAATGGTTATGCAGCAATAGCTAATTTTGCCTTTCCGAACCACGATGTGTCTTCGCTACTAGAGTCATTTAATTTCATGACTTCAAGCGATTTTCTTGTAGCCGAATCGACCAAAAAAGCAAAGAATTACGCTTACAAAAACTTGAAGTGGGTCAAAATTGCAGCGAATTTAAACGATATTTTAGATTTAATCGATTCAAAAGAATAGTGAATGTGACTTGTCGCGCGGAGGTTAATTTTCTACCTGTGCAACGAATTGATAAGGTTATCTCCATAGTGTCTTTTTGCAATATCAACATGTGGTGAGATAGTCTTACAACATTCAGATAGATTAAAGAAATCGATATTGAAGAACAGAATTTTGGAGTAATACTAGTCATTGCAAACAAATTTAAAGATAATTAATCGATGAGCCTACTGGAAAAACGGTCATTAGCATTGATATTCGCACAGATTAATTAGAACTATATCAAGAGTCCCTACTATTCTTGGATGATCTTTATGAACTTTTCATTATTGAACCTACTCTTTATTAAGTTATAATCGCACTCTTTTAAGAATAATTCCTTATTTGATATGAATTCTGACAATACGTCGCGCATCTCTGTTTGATTATTTGGATCTTTAATTTTCAAGGCACATTTTCCCGCAATTGTCCTCATTGGTTCGAAATCTGCAATTAACACTGGTACCTCACACGCTATTGCCTCTAAAATCTCAAGTCCAAAACCTTCTAAAATAGATGGAAATAGGAGCAAATCTGCGGCATTATAGTAATATAGCATTTCTTCGTCTTTAACATTCATCGCAATTCTGGTCTTGTTTTTTAGGTTTTCACTCATTAATGCGCTAAGTTCCACAGGAATTCTACCAATCCTTAGAAAATAGAAATCCTCCAAATTAATAAGATTTAGGGCCTTTATAACATTTTTCAGATTTTTTGAAGGTGACCCTACGCTTAAAAAAATTGGAATATTCTCTGGTAAAGAGAGAAACTTTCGAGCTTCTTGTTTACTTATTTTTCTATACTGATTGTAATCAATCGTCAGCCACGCAGTCTTTATCAAGTCACTACTGAAACTTAGTCTGTGCGATTTTAAGAATTTTTCAAGTTCAGTACTAGTCTTTTCGCTATCGGCTAAGATCTCATCGACAGCTACAGTTTTCCCAATAGAATTCCGGAAAAAAATAGAATACGGGTGATAAGACTGGATACCAAGATCATGTACAAATACTTTTACTCTTGCTTTAAAATTAGCACGAAGGGAGCCGATTAGAAAAATTAGTTCTGGTGCTGAGATCAATATGAAATCATAATTCCTCCCTTCGATTGTTTCTAGAACTTCTTTTGATAAATTTCCGGTCAGTATTTTCAAATAAGAATGCAAATGGTTAATTCGCACGTTTTTGACATTACTACTATTCAGGAAAAAGGTCTTTCCTTTCTTAGATTCAGGAAAATCAGACATGTCTCCTTTAAAAAAAAGTGAAATGTTTAATATGTCCCAAGTCCAGTCAGAGAACCCCATAATCAGTTTGCAAACATTTCCAATACCAGTGAAATTTTTATTCCGATTGATTATTAAACCTTTCAAGATTATCCAACACGGTTGAATTGCCTATTGCATATTGACTTTTCTAAATTCTAACCACAAAACTCCGATGTTGAGTGTGATCTAAAACTAAAACGTTCTAAAACTGGTTTTGTCGTTCTCGACAAAGATGACATTTGAATTATTCCCCATCTAGTTCCATAGCGACAATTAAAGATAAATAGAGATGCAACGCCTTACATTGCTTTTCATCCGTAATGCTCTATGCTTCATCCCATTATTTCCATCGTAAGATTGGTCAGTTATAATTAAATATAATGCTCTCTATAAATAGTAACATCATGTGTTGATAGTAAGGGGAGAGGTAATCCTAGTTGAAAATGGGACAACCGGGGAACTAGATAGAGGTTTAAGATTAACAGAACAGAGTGCCAAGGTTCTCAAGAGGGCGCACTTCCTAAAATATTGGTGTTAGGTTGATTCTGTGGAAGTTGCTTCCTATAAGGTTGGCTTTTGCAAAATTGTCGGATACTACTGGCAGGGAGGTTGGAACAGGTAAGGGCACGAAGGTCTGAGATCGAGGTTCTCAGGTCGCAAGAGAACAAGGATCAGTTGAAAAGAGAATCCTTGGAGATGTGTACGACTTGAAGAGTGAAAACATGCGGTAACCCATAGTGGTGAAGTTTGACACGAGATTCTTCCTGAAGCAAGTTAGAGAAATACTTAAGAAGATTGGTGTGCATTGTTCATAGCCCTAACGGTACGATTATGGAGAACCTAGAGCTGCAGAGGACACTCTAAAAACGTAGTCTATCTAAATTTTGAACTTAATGTCATAGGTTTCCTTGATGAGTCTCCGCATCAAATAACTTACAATACTGAGAGAACGTGGTCATTCCCGAACCCACATAAACAAGAGAACATATATCTACAACGACAACTGCTTCAGGTTCTATCTGATATACTGGAAGAGCACAATAGACTTCATGTAGTAAAATACGAAGGAAGACGTCTGTTTCTTTCAAGATAGCATAACGCAGACAAAACTCAAAGGAAATTTGACCCTAATACTGCACAATTTTCAATTTTATATGTCACTGGCTCGTCGGAAGTAGAGTGGAGAAAATACTCCTAAGACCTGCGTACCTTCTTCCATATTCGCTAGATTTCAACCAAATAAGTTCATTTGGAAATTCATAAAGAGAGTTGTATCTCTGACGTCTGTACAATTGAGTGGTATCTCAAAAGCGTTACAGATATGACATTCCTCGACATCTCTCAGTTTAACTCACCCACAATGAGACGGATGAAGAAGTTCACACCTGTAGAATGTAATAAGTGTATGAAGTTGGGTATTTAACTTAAAATTCATTTCCATGCTTCTAATAAGTACATACCTTTTCTTTCCCCGCACGAAGGTATCCAAGAGATTCTTGTAATTGGATACTTGAATATAGCCTTCGTAGCAAACCAGTCATTTTTTTTGTCATAACTCAAAAAGCTGACTGGATGTGTGATAACGTTCTTCAGCGTTCTCTTTATGATGTCCGATTTCTTGACAAACCTAATTTTGAATCCATACTTTGATAGAATATGCTGACAACACTCTTTATTGGAATCGCTATGAATTTCAATTACGATCTTTCTAACGTAATTTAGATGCCCCAAAAATCCAAGAAGAGCATCGCACTCGTATCCTTCGATATCCATTTTAAGTAATGTAGGAATTATCTCAAGTTCATCACAAATGCTATCTAGAGTGTCTACCTTGACAGAGATAACTCCATTTTTATTTATGTTTGCCCCTGCCCCTCGACCTGACATTTTTACATTGCTGTTCTCTTTGCCAATTGCACTCTCTATAATTTCTATATTACTCAGAGTCTTCGTATTGTCTCTAAGGAGTCTAATATTCTCATCAAATGGCTCAATAGCAATGACTCTGTTAGCATTAGACGATGCTTTAATGGAGTAATCCCCTATATTGGCACCCGCATCTATGATTATATCCTTTCTTGATGAATTCAAGAAATCATATTCTCCTGCAAAGAAAGTAGCATACGGAACAAATGTAGAATTCTTTGGCACAGTCATAGTCACGCCCTTGTAGCTAAATTTTAACCCATCTTCTGGAATGGTCATTGAAAATATAAGTCATTTAAATAGAAAATTCTTTTTCCTATTTCATTCCACTACTTATTCGCTTAAAGAAGGTAACCTGATCGGCAATGTATCTTGAACTATGTAAACAAATTTTTAATTTTCTATAAAAACTAAAACTTAAACACAATCTAATGGTTCGAGAACCATAAAGTATTCTACGAATGACACTTAGAACGCCCTTGATAAGAGAACTTTCACCGTTTTCTTTAAGTTATATCTCTCTGGTATATACGCTAGGAATTCTTCCATTCTGTATCTACTAAGAGAGTTTGTCAGGTTTAAGGATACAAGATAAACGACTGCACCACTTGCAACATAAAATGGGAGAAAGACTAGACGGTTCCCAATTGTAATACGTTCTAAAGTTACTGCGACAAACATTGTGAACGAACAGGACCAAATCTTGATAATAGTTATCCAATCAAAATCAATCGCTTCCCTGACAATACTATAGTAGTACGTTATAATGAACGAAATGACGCTAACGGACGAGTTTGCTATAGCGGCTCCAGTCATACCAACTCTCGGAATCAGTAGGAACGATAGAGCAACGTTTGACATTAGAGTGATTGATGTACTCAAGATATATATCTTCGTTTTCCCAATTGCATAAATAACGGAAGAAAAGACGCTCCAGAGGATGAACAATGAGGAAATTCCTAGCAGAATAATCAAAGCTATTGTCCCAGTCATGTAGATGGATCTTGCAAGCAGAGATAGCACTAGTGGTGCTATGGAAGCAACTCCTAACGTTATAGGGGAGTATATAAGTATCATCAGTGCTGATGACAAATTTACTCCCCATCGCAACTTATCTTTGTCGTTAGCGGAAAAATACTCTGAAAGTTTCGGTATAAGAATGTTTACCAAAGGCCCAGAAAAAAAGGCCAATGAAGCACTAATAGTGAGCGCAAAGCCATAAATTCCCAGAGTAGAAAGACTCAGAAAATATGCAACAACAAACCTATCCACATAAGTTGAACCGTAACCTATTAGGCTGGAAAGGATTATGGGCCAAGAGTATCCTAGAATCTTAGGAAGAGGTGTTTTGCTTTTCTTTTCCTTAATGGAAGGCTCTTTGTTAAAGAGCAGTACCACATAAATTATGGAACCATACAGATAGCTTAAACCAAAACCTACAAAAACATACAAAACGCTATGAAAAATCAGCAAGAACAGAAGTCCCACCAGGTAGGAAAGAGATGCAGAAAGGAGATATATTATCCCATCTGCCCTAAACATTTGGTGTCCAAGAGTAATTCCATGTAAAACGCCGAATATGATTCCCGCTCCTATATAAAAAGATGCCATATATATGAAGGGATAGTAGGTCACGTTATGAAAGAATAAGGACGCAAGAGTCTTGGCCGTTAATAAGGAGAATGCAACTCCAGACAAAGCAAGCAAAGTTCCAATGATTATGAATGTTCTTGAAAGACCCCACATTTCCGCAAAGTCTCGCCTACCTTTGTAGTATGAAACAAAGTGCTGAGCGCTAATTGGGACCCCAAAAGAAAACACAATATTGAGAAGACTTGAAATTGCCAAAATTAGGGTTATGACTCCAACGTATGTTGTCGACAAAGTCTTGGTAATTATCACGTAAAATGCAGCCCCGAAAGCTTCAAACATCAGAGCGCTCAGATATTGATAAGATAGTCCAGAGCCTATGCCACTTTCTAGACCTCTCTCCATTGGTAGCTTAATGGTAGTAGGATATTAATTTTTTGAAGTATCTTTTTCAGTTGTTAAAGTCTCTTGGAGATGGGTCAATTCATTCCTTAGAGTTATTGAGTCCTTTAGAATTGGCAACTTCAAGATCTCTCAACCCATCTTCTCGACTATTTTTTTTTATAGTAGAAATAATCGAGAGGCGGCAATATCACCAAAGCGGCAAAAATTACACCTCCAATTATCTCAGCAGATCCAATCGGTTGAAAGAAATTCCTTCCTTGGTATAAGTAAAACGAAGGCAGGGAGGGGGGAATAGTCTTGAAAGGGCCCTCAAATGTAACTATCGTATCAGGTTTGAGAAGAGTAGCTCCTATATAATTGCCGGTTACTGTTTGTCCATTTATGGAAGCTTGACCTGCATTCAGAGAACCTTCAAGGAATATTGAAGGGACATTGTAATGCTGTACATACAACGGAATCGAGGAACTCACATTCAAGGCATAAGTTCCGCTAAGAGTGGCACTTGTGTAGAATTTAAATGTGTAATAAGCACTGCTTTGATGCCCAATCAAAGATTTGAGAGAAAGTGTTTCGGAATTGTTGACCAATTCTGCACTCACAATCCCGTATGTTAATCCATACAATTCAAGGGTTAGATTATCGACAGGAAAGCTCAACGTAATAGTACTCGAATAGTGTGTTTCATTCTGTGTAAAATTCTCGGAAGTGTTAAGTATTGTTTCTAGAGTAGATGGCATCTTTATTGAACCTATGAAGTAGTTCAGGCTACTCTTCTGTAGTAAGCCAACAACGGGTACCTTATAGTCAACAACAAGTGCTTGTCCAACCAGGTAATCAGACACGGGGCTTGCCTGAAAAACATTCTCTTGATTCGAATAATAAAAATTATTCGGGATGTCCATTGATACAGGAGCGAATATTATTAAAGAGACAATTGCTAGAACCACTACAATAGAAAACTGAGAAAATATACTTTTTATAAATAATGCATTTCCTTTGGGTCTTGACCTTATAACAATTATTATGGAAGAAAGGATTAATGCGCTATATGTGACTCCAGCAAAGCTATTAAGCCAAGTAGGGAATGAATTATTGATCTCAAGAATCTTCGGATTCAAGTCTGCATAATAAAGTAAAAATCCGATTCGATTTACCGTTTCAATGACTATAAAGCTGAAAACAGATGCAACCCATATAAGCCCTATGATTATCCAACTTTGTCTCCGGATCGCAAATATTATTGCAAATGGTATTAATGCAGTCATATAGCTTGGAAGATTATATGGATTTAAAGCAGCGAAAAGAACTGCCTGAATCAACAGGAAGAACAGTAGAGAATCTTCATTTATTTTCTCCTTTTTGATAAAAAAATACGAAAAGGACGAAAACAGAGCCAAAGAGTAGTAAGCGATATCATATGTTAACCCCGGGATCGAGTTTGAGATGCCCAATAAATTGAAAATATCAAAAATAGAATAGTAAGGCACCGGCATTCCAGAAAGGTAAGCAGAAGGTGAACTTGGTGATATTAAATTGTACCCACTAATCAAGTAGACGTAGTAAACAGTCAGCTGTCCTATCGATACAAATATTAAGACAATTACAAAAAATTGCAGTGCGCTCTTCCTCCCTTCTCTAATATACAAATATCGAAGGAGGAAAGGTACTGAAAATACGGGATAAAGATAAGAACCTGCTGCAAGACCGAACAGTATTGCAGAGACAAGATTATTTCTCTTTAGAATAAAGTATATCGAAGACACCAAGAAAAACATAGAAACTACGATTGCAGATCCGTAAATAACAGAAGTAAAAATATAAATTGGTGATGTCAGAAGAAGAAGAGAGGCGTAATGGCCATTAAAACCCATATTTTCCAAAATTTTGTAAAGAAAATACGCTGTGAGAAAAGTGAAGATAATAAATGGTATCTTAATACCAATCTGTATCGTCAGCAAATTTGAAATCCCTATCTGAGAGAATAAGATCGTAACAAAATAGCCCCCTATATTAATCAAGTCATAGTAGAGTCCCATAGGAAGGTTGTAAGCAGGGTTCATGAAAATATAATAAAAGTATTGTGCGTGTTGCGCGTAAACTTCGTCATCATAAGGATGCGCCGCAAGGGTTCCTATCAATACGTAGCAGACAAAGATTACAGCATAAATACTATACAACAACTTCGTTCTGAACCAATCCTGCACGTCGTTATGATAGAATTTTGGGATATTATTTTTGGGTATAACGTTCAATAAACAAAAGGTAGGTCCATCAATTGTTAATAATTTTGGAATGTTTCTTGGATCTCTGGACAATCTGAGAATAGTGCTGGAGGGACTGGACGGTACTATTCCGGGTATCGGAACTGTGCAGGGAAGTATGGTATAAGTCCTGTGACGTTCCACTACTGGAAGAACTAGCTGCTAAACAGCTCTAGGGAGGTATTCAAAAGTAGAGGTAGAAAGAGGCAGGTCGACAGGAGGATAAAGGACAGGGATGAAGAAATTGCCAGACTCAAGGACACAATAGCTGAAAACACCACGGAGAACTTTCAACTCAAAAAAAGACTGGGAGCAGAGAGGTGAGGATATGAGATCACTGTTCTTTGATGTTCTAAGAACAGTCAACAAGACGATTGAGAGGTCCACATTCTCAATTTCTAAAGTGCTAAGGGTGTTAGGACTATCCAGGTTCTGGTACTATTCTCGACTGTCTCCGGATGCGATACTGGACGGTAGGTTCAACCTCTACGCAATAGACAACGAGGATGAGAGACTGATAGTCGGTTACCGTCTCTCTCATCATAAAATGAACCTCCGTGAGCTTGCATACGCGATGATAGGCGAGGATTGCGCTTATCTGTCTCCCAGTTCGATCTACAGATTTTGAAGAAGCACAATCTGGTCACTGGTTGGAATAGAATTCAGTGGACTCCATCAAAGCCATGGAGGGTGTCTTCACCCGACGAGAGGTGGCAGACGGATCTCATGTACGTGAAGATAAAGAGCAGGTTCTTCTATCTCATAATCTTCATTGATGAATTCAGCAGGTACATAACTCATCATACTCTTCTAGCGTCTATGGACTCAAATTCCGTTAGTCTTGAAGCTCAGAGAGCGATAGAGAATCTGAGGAGGGATTCTCTAGCATTGCCGGAAATACAATCCGATAATGGGTCAGCATTCATATCGACGGAATTCCGCATAGTGCTGAAGGAGAACGGCCTCAAACACAAGAAGATCATCCCCACACCCCGGAGCAGAATGGCATAGTGGAGAGGGCAAACAAGACCGTCAGGGAGTCGCTATCCGATAGAGTGATAACGGACTTCGGTGACGCTGAGAAAGCGATAGCAAAGACAGTCTGGTGGTACAACAACGAGAGGAGGCACTCCTCCCTGCAGTACTTGACACCAGTGCAGTACTACAGAGGAAATCCCGGCGGGTTGCTGAGCACAAGAGAGGGGAAGATGGAGAGGGCAAGAGTGTTAAGAAAGGAGAGAAACATGATGAAAGGAGGTGAAGCGGCAGGAGTCGTTACTTAATCCCTTCTTCATTTTGTCCACATCTGAGAGAAACAGCACACTTGATTACTAGAATTCTATAAAACCCTTCAAGCATAATTCTTGTAAATGTGAACTAAATGTTTTCGAAACCCATCTCTAAACTCCTCAAAAGTGAACTTCTTTGTCAATTCTATTCCTTTCTTAGCATAATATTCTCTGTCATCTATTGTCTTTATGACGCAATCTATAAAGCCGTCTAAATCGTTGGGATTGGCCAAACAAGAAGCATCTTTTGCGATTTCTCTTACTATGGGAATATCAGAAGCCACTATTGGTAACCCTACAGACATAGCTTCTATCAGAGGCAGACCATAGCCCTCCTCATACGAGGGAAACAAGAAAGCGTCTGAGATATTGTACAGCTCGTTAATCACTGAATGACTTACATTCTTAAAATTAATACTGTTTTTCACTTCTAGCTGATCCCCAACCCTGACAAGTGAAAAATCATCTAGTTTGCTCATAATTTGCCTTACCATTCCTAAATTTTTTCTGTATACTTTGGTAGAAATATTTAAAAGGAGCTTTCTGTCAAGAGGGAGACCCAAACGCTCTTTTACCCTATTTTTATCCAATCCTTCGATTTTTTTAATATGCTTGGGAACGCAATGATGGAGCACATCTACCTCGCCTTCGTATCCGTACTTATATATTGAATCTTTAACATAATTAGAATTAGCCAGCAGTAAAGGGAACTTACAGAATTTCTTGAGATTAAGATTAGTTGACCACTTATAGAGGTACTTGTCTGTGTACAAATTACTTTTCGTTATTGCCTGGATAGAATCTTGTATTAATGCCCCTTGTATATTGTAATTTAAGGGAGCGACAGATTGATTTATATAAAATATTAATGCTTTATCCTCTTTGAATTTTTTCAAGAGACGATGGTGAATAATATTCCGTAAAGAATAGTTTGAAAACGAGGAAATTTTCGACAGATTTAGTCCAGTAATTATTCTTCCGGGATAAGTTTCATTGTCCAACTGACGGTTCAACAATGTTATGACTTCATAGTTTTCACCGATACTCTCTGTTATGCTTTCTAGCAGAATACCGATGGAGGTATTAGAAGGGTGATCATTTAGAATTACAATCTTAAATTCCATTCAGCAGACAATATTATTCCCTTATTTCATTTTTAGTAGGAATGGTCTGCCCCATCATAGAGCCGAAAATTGTTCCAAATTTAGCTGAGGCAGATCAAAAAAGTATTTCAATACTCCACAAGTATTAAGTGAAACTAACCATATACTCGCTCGTGAACCCAAAGGACGCTCTCGTGGGTATCTTAAGATATAAAAAATACTATAAGAACTGGATTCTTGCATCGTTTCACGCTATCAGAGACTCCTATCCATTTGAAGTTCATTTGAGGGACGGACGTAATATTTCCCTAAGAAATGCTGATGAGAGCTACATTCTTTCTAGCAAACTTCAGAACAAGGTCAAATTAGATTCAGATTTTCTCTATCTGGAATTTGAAGGAAAAAACATCAAATTTCTGAGAAAAACTAATGTTGGAAGTGGCACTGTAATTGACACCTTCATTGATCAGGCCTATGAACCACTTGATCCAAAGGGGGAAACTGTCCTAGATGTTGGAGCTAATATTGGAGACACCGCAATTTATTTTTCAGTAAGGAAAGCAAAAGAAATCATTGCTATTGAACCGTATCCTCAGAATGTTGAAGTAATGAGATTGAATTTTGAAACGAACAATATCAAGAATGTTACCATAATAAACGCAGGAATTGGAAAAGATAATGACAACATGATAATAGATGGGCGCACCTCAGTCAATGGAAGTTTTGGACTAAAGGAGTCTAAGAATGGAACTAGGGTCCCTGTGTATTCTTTGTCTTACATAATGAAGGAACTAAGAATAGAACATTGTCTCTTAAAGATGGACTGTGAGGGGTGTGAGTATGATTCAATTCTGAACACTAGTGACGAGGATTTGAGCAAGATCGATCGCATGTTAATTGAATATCACAAAGGACCAGAGGCGATAGAGAACAAACTCAAGACTGCTGGGTATCGGGTTAACTCTTATCAACTCAAAAAGGAAGAAAGCCATAATTACGTTGGATATATCTATGCAGAAAGGCTCCAAACCACACCGAGTTAATTTGCTTTTACAATTTGTGACATCACCTTCCTTGACCCCATTAAATTGAGAATAACTATCGACATTCGTAAAATTTTGAATAGTTCGCTGAGATTTGATCTAAATAAGAAAACTTATACTTTTGGATTCGGCTAGATTTCTGGGATAAGAATGGAAACACGCACACCGTAGCCCAAAGTAAATTAAGTTAGTGCTAGATGGCATAATTGATAAGATAAATAGTAGATAGTCTGCACCATCATAGAGTTGGAACATTATAGGATCAATAATATAGAGAAGGAAGTGTGTAAGGAGGTATACCCATGAGTAGATCCAAGCACTCTCCAGATGAGAAGCTACAGGCAGTCATGCAGTCACTGGACCACAATACAACTCAGGCAGAGATATGCAGGAGGTACGGAATATTCCCGACGCAATTGAGCAAGTGGAAGGAACAGTTCATCGAGAGCGATAAGAAGGACCTATCGGATGGGAGACATCCTCAATCCAGGAAAGAAGAGATAAATGAACTGAAGAGGATGATAGGAGAGCAGACTCTCGTGATAAATGCTTTTAAAAAAAGGTTTCAAGGAGGGTCAAGAAGACAGTCGTTGAAGACCTCAGAGGCGACATGCTGTTGAGGGAGACATCAAGGAAGGTGAGAGGAATCTCTCACTGCCATATGCAAAACACAAGGGAAGAACAAAAACGAGGAATCTGTTCCGTCCCACAGGACCTGATCAGCTGTGGGAGACGGACATCACTTACATTCCCACGCGGCAGGGGTTGACATACCTCATGGCGATAAAAGACTGTTTTACCAAGGAGTGGCAAGGCTACAATTTCTCAAGATCCTGTTTGGCAAGAGATGCAATAAGGGCAGTGGAGGATGCGGTTATGAGAGCGTTTGACTGTGGAGTAACCGAAGGTCTAGTACTGAGAATATCCCCGGAGTATATCCAGAAACAGACACCAGAGGACAATGGGAACATAGAGTAGTTTCCACACTTCTCTCAAAACAGATTACTGCTGCCCCTTCGAATTCTCAGATTTCAGAGATACATCGGTTGCCGAGAATGCGTTCACAGATTACAATGAGAGGAGGCCACACTCATCAATCGATTACCTTCCTCCAAGAGTATTCAGAAGGAAGTTCCCGAATGATTGGTCATTCGGGGAGGGTTACACCAGGAAACTCGAGGTGAAAATGAATGAAAAGTGAGGAAAATTATTACAGTTTTACGGGTAGCAGATCAGAAACTACAGAAAACTTGTAGGCCTCCAATGTAGGATGCACCCCGTTATCCGAAATTATTTATTCTGAAAGAAATTTAGAAAAAGTGGGTATGAACCAGGGGCTTCCCAGAAATTGGATTCAAAAAAATGTCTACTATTTGTTTATTTTGATTATTTCGATTTTCACGGCAGTGATAAATATAGGTGGGCCATATACTATTCATTTCATCGATATCTTGTGGCCCATTCGACCTTTAGGGGAATTAAGAGTTTTGTTCAATTTCTGGTCACCCTATAACTATGGCGGAAACGGAGGGATAAATCTTTTCAACGCTCCAGTGTTCATCTTACCAACGCTCCTTTCTGAAATTCCTTCTTATATTCAAGAAATTATTATTATCTCTCTTTTACAATTTATAGGGGGATTTTATATTTTCAAACTATTTAGAGAGTTACTCTTAGAGGAGAACATGATCTATGCAAACATAATTTCGTTGGCCGCGACTTTCCCTATTATTTTTGATAGCATATTTTGGTACGATTTCTTTGATGCGGGTTTCTTATTTTTGGCTTTCAGCCCTATATTCTTATACTATTCCATGAAATTAACTGACGAATATCTGGGCACTGGAAAACTTACTCCAAAATACGTTATCTTCATAATTGGTTCAGGTGCCCTTTCATTCAGTGCTAATGTGCCTTTTAACGAATCTCTAGTGGTTCTTGCTCTAGTAATGCCATTATTTGTAGTTATAAAGTACGGACTGCTATCATCTTCATTCAAAGTGATTAAAACATATATGATTATAATATCTTGCGCAATTTTTGGTAATCTATGGTGGGGGATTTCTTCTATTTTAGCACAGTTTTACTATCCAAACATCTTAACAGATCTGGCAGCGTATAGCAGTGATATATCTATATTTAACAGTTCAACAAAAAACACCTATCTGATAAACTTGTTCCAATTTGGGAGGAATATATCTTCTGACCCCTATCTCACAAGTGGAAACATCGAAATAAATAAATTTCTGTATATTGTCTTGGGGGGCTATCTTACTATAATTTTGCTTATAGTGGCTTTTGTTTCTCTATTCCTTTCGTTAAAGCTGACCAGAAAATTTCTACTTTCATTTTTGGCCGCCCTTGCGTTATCGCTATTAATGTTAGGCGTGAGTGGTCCGCTAAATTCATTATTGACCTATCTAATTCGCACTAATGGTGCACTTTCAATAATGCTGAGAAATCCATATAGTGCCTTCAGCTATTCGCTAGATTTTCTCTTAACAATATTCTTTTCAATAGGCATTTTTAGAATCATAAAATCTGATGTTTTGAATGGCTTTAATTTGAGCTTTGACACTGGTATTCACATAAAGTTTAAAGGTGTTGGTAAGAGAAAAAAGACAATTCTTAGTATTCTATTAGTCGTCCTTCTTTTGGCTTCTTTCTTTTCTTTAGCGCCTCAGAATTTTGACGGTTATGCTATCCCTCACTATCCAGAACAAGCTCGAATGATCATACCCGAATATGAGTACGCTGTTGCAAACATGGTTTCTTCTATTGCTAACAATAATTATCTGCTGGCTTATCCTGGCGGCTTCCTGATCCAAAACTGGACGCATGGCTATGAAGCTTACGATATTCTTCCAGAACTGAGCCCGAATGCACTACTCATAGATGGACCACCAAATGAGCTAATAAATTATATTTACACAAATATTGCTTTAGGTAGGACTAACAACAGTTTTGCATACTATCTCTATTCGCTGAATATAAGGTACATATTAGTAGAAGGGGAAGTTGCAGGAACTATCCCCGGAGCCTTTAATCCTCCCAACTATCCTCTTATTTTATCCCATCTAAATAGTACTCCTGACCTGTCCCTGTACAAGAAAATCGGACCGGATTTTATCTACGAAGTGTCAATTCACCACCTTGGTCCAGTTGATGGAGTAAAGCTGACACTAAGTCAAGTTGGGAATACATCTATTAAAGACTATCTTGGGGCAATAGGAAACAATACCAAAAATGGAACGTTTTTCTCAAATAGCACATATAGTTACTTCTATGGATATACTGTATACTCGATAAGAACTTCTGCGAATACATACAACGTGATTGTAAACATGAAAGAGGCATATTCTGGGCCAATATTAGTCATTTTGTATCAAACAGAAGATGCAGGTTGGATACTTCAGAATAGGGTGAATGTTTCCCATTATTATAAGGAAACGCTAAATGGTGTATCCCAAGGATTCGTAATATTCCCAAATAGTGAGTCATTGAATCTAAGATTCACCATAGAATATGCTCCACAGCACGTATTTAACTCTGCAGAAATAGGCATAGGAATTTCATACGTCGCTGTTTCTGGGATTCTGAGTTACTTTGCATTTTTCCGAAAATTAAGAGTTCAAAAACTTGAAGATGGGTGAAAAAACTTATGCAAACTGTTCTTAAAAGAGGCATTTCAATTATTGTACCTACTATGGGAAACAAAGCTTCTGTAACTAGATTGCTTGCGTCACTCAAATCTGACGACCTCTCATTGGAAATAATAATAGTGAGTGCACAACAAGAAGACGGGATTGAAGACATCGCTAGACAGTTTAATGCAAAATATGCAAGAAGCAACAAAAGAAGGTCTGGGGCAAAGAATGTGGGGGCAGACTTATCAAGTTATCCGAATATACTATTCTTAGATTCAGACATGACGGTTGATAGTAAACTTCTAACAGAGTGTACAAATCTCTTAAATCTTTACGATGCCATTATTTTTCCTGAGGAAACTGTGGGAGAAACTCTCCTTGCAAAGACTCGAAATTTTGTGAGAGTGGGGTATTTGCATACATTATATTTGGAAGCCCCGCGTTGTTTTTCAAGGGAGGTTTTTACAAGCATTAGAGGATACGATGAAGAGATGGATGGGTTCGAAGATTTAGAACTAACAGGCAGGCTTATTGGAAAAGGCCATAAATTAGGCTGGGCAAGCGGAAAGATTTTGCATTACGAAGGGGATGTATCATTTGTTAAATACATCAAAAAGAGAAGATTTTACATGACTTTTAGAAGGAATTTCAAGAAAAAGAATGGTAAGTATTATGGTAAGGTGTTTTCTTCTAGAATTAGAGCAAAGGCAACTTACAACTCAATTAAGCAGCAGGGGATGGTAAAATCCATTTTATTCCTACCAATTATGTTTATCTTGTTTTCTATAGATCTGATTTCATCAACTTTTAGGTGAGGGAATGAAGATTCTGCTTATAGGAGAGGTTCTAAATGGACACAATGGGACCACGAAAGTTCTCTTGAGTATAGCAAGAGCATTCATTCACCAAGAGAATGAAGTTAAACTTCTGTTTTTTGGGGAATCCGAAGACAGTTCAAATATCAAAACCATAATGAAAGATCTTGACTACTCTGTATTGAACCATACCATATTATCAAACCTAGAAGTTCCTATAAAACTCTATTTTCTAAAGTCACATCCCGATTTCAAACTAGATGACTTACCGTCATTCTTTCTTCAGTTTCTGTTATTTAAGAAACTGAAAATTTTAAAATTCAATCCGGATTATACAATCTATGTGAGTCTCTTTGCATCATTTTCTCTTATTATTTCAGGCATCAATAAACGCAGCGTGGTTTTTTTGCACGAAAGTCCGGGATTTGATGATTTTGGGTTTCTTACTAGGTCGATTTTGAAAATGTACACTAAAGCTATTTTGCGAAAGAGCTCTGTTTACGCTGCTTCGGAAAGGGCTAAAAGAGGCACATTTGACATATTTGGGATTTCAACAAAGACAATTTCCACCGTTTCATTTGAGGATAAGAAATTGAGCGAAAAAGAAGATTTTGTTCTATTGGACACAAGATGGACGACTGAACGTGATCCCTTTTTTGTGATTGAAGTTGCTAAATTGCTAAGAGAATTCCCCGTAATAATGCATGGATATTTTCCAGATCCAAAAGTTCAGGGCCTCCTAAATTCAAAGATAGAGGAACTTCAGCTTAGAGTAAGAATAGTCAGTGGTCTAGCCGAAAATAAATTGAGTGAATTATATGATAGAGCAAAAGTAGTTGTTAGATGGTCTGCTTACCACGAAGTTGGCAATAGTTTTGCTATAACCCAGGGAATATCTCACAATTGCATACCTATTATAGATGAAAACCTTGGATCCGCTGATTTGATAAGGGAAAATGTTTCTGATGACTTGGTCGTAAAGAAAGATGCTAGTCAATTTGCGGACCGCATAATTAGAATTTTTGAAGACAATTCATATTACTTGCAGATCCTAGAAAAACTGGAAATATTCAAGAAAAAGAATACATGGGAGGTATTCGTTAGAAACCTTATTGAAGAAACGGGTGACCCTGTTGATTAAAGTTCTTATTGTCTACCCTTTGGAACAACGATGGTACGACTACTTGAATTACCAATTTTCGAGCGAAGATTCGATAAATTATTATATTTTAGCAAACAGCAAAGTCTCAAATAGGGCTAAGGGAACAATACCCGTAAGTCTTGGAAGCGGTGGAATTACATCTAGAGGATTATTAACGAGAATGTTTGGCGGAATTAAGGAGTTGCAAGAGATAATAGACAAGATTTCCCCAGATATAGTGATCTCGAAGGAACTATTTTCCTCACTTTCGTATCAAGTAACACGAGTAAAAGGTGAATTCAAGCATGTAATTTGGTGCGATGAAGTGATCTCTCCTCAAGTAGCGCTGTATGGAAACTTTCCGTTAACTAGATTTTACTTCGAACACAATGCTAAAAGGGTCAAGTATCTCTTTTTCATAAGTCATAGGTCTAAAGAATCGCTATACCCATACTGTAGAAAGGCAAGAAAATTCCTTGTAATCTATCCCGGTGTCGATACTTTCTTAGAAAAACCAAAGGAAAAGAACGATAAAAAAGAGTTCTCTTTCTTGTTTTTGGGTAATGTTGCATCTCACAAGGGAATAAAGACAATTCTCACTTCTCTACCATTGCTAAGAAAGATAACTGACAAGAAATTCTCCATTACTATAGCAGGAAAGGGTCCACTTGCTAATCTAGTTCAATCGTTTGCTAAGGAGTCAGACTTTGTAAGATATTTGGGATATGTTTCTGATCAAGAGAAAAAAAATCTCTTACGTAACTGCGACGCATTCATTTATCCCTCGGAAGATATTAATTTTCTTTGGTTAAAAAGATGGGAAGAACAAGGAGCAATTTCTGCAATTGAAGCAATGGCTGCTAGTCTACCAGTAATTGCATCCAATTGCGGCAGTCTTCCCGAATTTATCAGAAATGATAAATTACTAGTAAAGCAAGGGGACGAATATAGCCTAGCAGAAAAAATGAAGTTGCTACTTGAGGACAGAGACTATAGCTTGGAAATTGGTAAAATTAACTTAAAGTGGAGTTATGAAAACTGCAATGGTCCAGAACAGAGTAAAAAAGTAAATGATTTTCTTAAAGAGATTGCGGAAGATAGAGTTGTTTGAATTTCCTTTGTAAGCATTAAAACCTTTCCTTTTTCTACATCACATCACGCTTTCAATCCATTCAGTGTCTTTTCAATCACTCCTAGACACAAGTTCCAGTCATATTTTCTTGATTCTTCTATGGCTTTATTTTGCAACTTCAAATAAAGAGTAGTATCTAAGATTAGCTTTCTTATTTCAGATGCTAAGATATCTATATTCGCTAATGGAAAATACAGACCATTTTCTCCATTCCTTACAAATTGTGAGATTCCAAATAGTTCAAAGTCATTGGGTTCGGCAACCACTGGGACGCATCCACATGCCATAGCCTCAAGAGTAGCTAAGGAAAACCCTTCCCTTTCAGACGGCATAACAAATAACCTTGAACTCTTTAATATCGAAATCTTTTCTTGTTCGCTTACATTTCCTGTAAATTTAACCGCATTCTCAAGTCCCCTCTTCTCAGTCAGTTGAACCAGGTCTTGTTTTAAAGATCCGTCACCTATAATAACCGCTTTTATAGGGATGCCTTCTTCTTTCAAGATGTACAAGGCTTCGATAAGGTGCTCAATATGTTTAATTGCAGCTATTCGCCCCAAATATGCAATATCAAATTGTTCTGTCGATGGCTTTATTTGTTCAATAAATGTTAAATCTACTCCCAGAGGGACTGTAATTACCTTCTTCGCTCTGTAATTGTTTAAAAGTGATTCTGTAGTTGAATTGGAAATTGAAAATATTAGATCAGTTAATCTTACTATCTTGCGAATCGATCTACGGATGGCAAATCTCTGGATATTCCTAATTATTCCCCCTTTGGGATAATGGTACCAAGCCTCGTAAAAGGTCACAACAATCCGTGATTTCTTTTTAAGTCTCGATATCAAATAAGATACTCCAAAATATGGTATGCTATTTATCATTACAAGGTCAAAATTCCTAGCTAATCTGTATCGCAATACAACAGAAGAAAAGTATTTTAAAATCCCACTGAAAGAATGTCCGCCTTCTTTGTTGGTATAATTTTTGAAGTGGAAGAATTTGACTAATTTGAAATTGCAACCGATGCAAGGAGACAATTTCGAAGAAATGGATGTGAATACTACAACTTCATGATGTGCCGATAAGTTGTTTGCAATCTTGTAGAGATAATACTCATATCCTCCTGTATATAGCGGATATATCCTGTCTACAATGAGCGCTATTTTCATAACATTACCAAAATTGGAATTTTCTCACTATGAATTCATTTTAAATTATTTGTACTTCTGCTTAAATCTCTATTAAGATCGTGTTCTACCATGGTCTTCACGAGCTCTTTGAATTTGAATTTAGGCTTCCATTTCAATTTCTCTTTCGCTTTCGAATAATCCGCCATAAAGTTATCAGCTTCTAGTGGTCGATATAGATTCCTACTTACTCTTACTACTACATCGTCACTTTCAGAAAGTCCCACTTCATTCATACCGGACCCTCTCCACGTTAAATTGATGTCAATGTATTTGTACGCAGCTTCCACAAACTCTCGTACAGTATGTATTTCACCCGTTCCCAAAACAAAATCATCTCCATATTTATAATTGAGCATATTCCACATTCCTTCTACGTAATCTGAAGCATACCCCCAGTCTTTTCTAGAATCTAAATTACCCAATTCGATAATATGGTAGGGGTTAACTGACCGTTCTGAAACTCCTAAAGTAATTTTTCTCGTTACAAACTCTGGTCCTCTATACTCGCTTTCATGATTAAAAAGAATACCGTTAGATATAAAGAGCTTGTAAGCTTCCCTATAATTCCTGCAGGTCCAATAACCGGCAAGTTTGGAAATCGCATAAGGACTTCTGGGTGTAAACGGAGTATCCTCACTTTGAGGAACATGTTCAGGTTGTCCAAACATTTCTGAAGAACCAGCAAAGTACATTCTTGTGTTGGGAGAGTACTCTTTTATTGCATTAAGGATGTTCAAGGTGCCAGAAATATTTACATCGTAGGTAGAAGATGGATTTTCAAAGCTGTATCCAACAAAACTCTGAGCAGCAAGATGGTAAAGTTCTTCTGGCTGGATTTTTTTAAGCAAAGACGCATAG
>JAKBQK010000509.1 GCA_021835265.1 Thermoplasmata archaeon | reverse complement strand
CCCTCCATCACTATTTTCATCTTCTCTTCAGGTTTGTATACCCTTCTCTCAGTCATTTATAAGACAATGAACCATGTGTATCTTAATTATTTTTCTAAAATGTCCAGAGATGAGATAAACATTTCAAGGATCAGTTCCTCAACGGTGCAAGAAATGGACTTGAGGGAAAGTCAAGCAAGAATCCATATGAGAGGCAGGTAAGTGATCTCAAGGCCACAATAGCAGATCTTGCCATAGCAAATGATGCCTTAAAAAAATTCAACAGGGGAGGAGAAGATGGTGGCTGTGAGTGAAATTGCACTTAACATGCCCTTGATATGGGCATGTTCTCTCATAGGTATTCCAAGGAGAACGTACTATGCCAGGAAGTCTTTTGAGATCAAGATCTCCAGTTCAAGGATATCCGCTGATACTGTGAACAGGGTAAGAGATATATGCAGGGAACGTGTTACATTCGGTTACAGAATGGTGTGGGCATTCCTGCGCAATGAAGGCGTCCACATGAATCCAAAGACCGTGTACAGGATAACGAAGGATGAGAACCTTTCTCTCGTTCCACATCTTCACAGGAATAGGAAGGGATGGAGGAATCTGTTCCATCCAAACAGTCCGGACGAACTCTGGGAAACAGATCTCACATATATTCCAACAGTAAATGAGGGCATGACATACCTGTTCAACATAAAGGACTGCTTTACCAAGGAATGGCTTGGCTATTATTATGCAAGGACATGCAACAGGAGAGATGCCATGAGATCAATTGAGGATTCTGTTATAAGGTATCCTGAAAGATTTCCCGATCTGGTTGTGAGGGGCATAACACTGAGATCTGACAACGGAGACCAGTATACCAGCCATCACTTCATGGAACGTGTGAAGATAATGGGATTCACACAGGAATTCATTGAAAAATCAACACCGGAGCAGGACGGTGACATTGAATCATTTCACAATTCCCTTAAGACGGATTACATCTGGCTGCGGGAAATCAGGAATTTTGATGAAGGCGCGAAAATAGTTGAATCCGCGTTTCAGAACTACAACACAGTCAGGCCACACTCATCCATTGAATATCTTCCGCCTAGGGTATTCAGGGAGAGATACCTGAATGATGTGAAATTCAGGTCAACCTACGATAAAAAGCTTGAAACCAGGAGAACGAAGAAAAGGGAGAGAAACATGAGAAAAGAAAATAGAGAAAAAATAAGAGAGGCGATCTAATATGATCGATGTGAAGGGTCGGAAAGTGTGCAAAGACAACTGGGTCAGATCACTATACATACTCTGCAGGAACAGTGTCTTGATCATAACGATCTCATCAATATTGGGTTTTCCATCTTTGTCTGTATCATTCCTGTAAAGTTCTTTCACCAACACGGTCTTAATGATTCCGAGTCTATCATGGGATCAGTCTATGCAAGTTCATCCATGGACTTATATGCTTCGCTAAGCCCGTAATCTACCATGTTATTCATTAATTATATATGCAGGACCCATGAATAAAGCCTTCCATCTATAATATAGTTAATTTAAGCCTGTAATACAAACTCTGCAGGATCATTTATGAGTGATATTAAAAAAAAGTGAATCGAGTGAGACTATGATTCTCATGGGGGTTTTAGGAAAAGTCTGAAGTTGTTAGATTTTCAGCATATATAAATCCCACTTCCGTATTGGGATTTGATGCACTTGAATTATAAACATTTCTCGGCTTCGTAAATGTTACCTCGAACCCTGCTTTTTCCAATTTACTTTTTAGTTTTTCATAGCCATAATGGTATTCTATCTGTATCCTTTTGAATCTTTTAATGACCTCATCTGCTTCATTCAATAAATTATATTCACAACCCTCACAATCCATTTTTAAAACTGGAGATTGCATGTTGTATCGCTCAATTAATGATTTTAATGAATATAAAGGTATATTTATTCCTTGCTCTGAAGCTATTAAATCTGAACCCACATTATTATTAAAAGCCTCGTTTACAATAATTGTACTATCATCTCCATAACCTGCATTTATCAAAGTTATTACATTGCCTAAATCATTATTTTTAACGTTTGCCTCTGCTGAGCTGTAAGAGTGGGGATATGGTTCCAATGCAATTACTCTCTTAGCATTGTTTAATGCGAAATATATTGCTGAGTCGCCAATGTTAGCACCTATATCCACCACGTCTTTGCCATCGCAACGCAAAAAGGAATAATCTTCAAGTAGAAAAATACCGAAAAGGTCACCGTTATTTTTAGTTCCTGTAAAATTAAGCTGTTTTCCGTGAAATGAAAGGTTATTCTCGTTTACCTTGATGTTTACACCTGTAAAAAAGGAATTAAATTTAGCAATATCATTCTCCTTATATGCAGGATATAAATAGACTTTCTCCCACCTCCATTGAAAAACGTCACCATTTTTTAATACCACTTTTATAATATCCCTCCCTCTTTTCACATTCCACATTACACTGAGATAATTTTTATATGTTTTTCTGTATTTTTGAAATTTATTTAATACTTCTAATACATTCATCCAATTTCCACTCTCACTTCATCATAAATCCTTATTGTTTTCCTTTCGTTTAGCGTCTTCTTGTAAGACCATACCGTTGACTTATTTATATTCTTTGCTTTCGTGGAGTGTGGGACACTATTCCTTTTTCTTTTCCTTCTTGAAAGTGCCATCATTTTTGGTGATTATCACATAGACTCTTCTGCCTATGTATCTTCTTGGAATGTCGGCCTTTCCCGACATTCCTATTGGTGTGACCGTCCTTTCAAGAAATCCCTCAATTTCATCCTCTGACAGGATCAACTTTCCAGTCTCAACTTCCAGTTTCCTAACCATGTACATATGGTTATCTATGGATAACTATTTAACTTTTGCATGCATATACAGTCATGGCCAGGGTGACAGGGGATGACATTCAGTATAAGCTCCAGGAGATCAATGAGATCCTGGGAAAGAAATACAGGCTTGAACATCCCGGGAAGAAGAGGGGAGAGAGGAATAAATAAATCAACTCTATGGTATCAGTAAAGGAAAATTAAAGAAGGTAAAGCGATTAAGGTTTATGAAGAGACAGAGGGAAAATGAAGATTGGGATTGTGTGTAGTGAATACTTTGGAAATAAGGTTGTAGATGGGAAAATTATTCCAACCAGCGTCCATGGTGGATTTGGATTTTTGACGAAGCTAAAAGCAGAGTCATTGGTTAGTATGGGACACGAAGTTCATGTATTCACCTACGCAACAAGTTATGATTATGAAAAAAAATCGTCAAACGAATTCATTGAGAATAAAATACACATACACTTAATCCAGCAGAAAGTGGATGTAAAGTCGAATATAATTTTAACCGGACTCCATGCCGTATTCCATAAGCCAAGGGCGAATGAAGATTTCAAGAATATTGTAAAAGCAAATTGCATTGAGATTCTACAATTCGAAGACACAACAATGAGCTTGATGCTTTCAGTTCTTTCAGATGTGCCAAAATTACTTATTTTTCAAGATCCGTTTGATTTCTATGATGTGAACCTCCTAATCGATTCTGAAAGGAATTATTTCAATATTTTACAGGGAAAATCGATACTTTACGATATCAAGAAATCTGATGATAGTTTTCCAAATGAGATGGTAATAAACTGGTTGCACAGGAAGAACTTTATTAATCCTGTAAGGAAATTAATTGAGCAGTCTCAATTCCTTAAAATCTACGCAGAGTCAGATTTTATAGGTCAAAAGGTGCAACAAATGTTTGATCTGAAATATACCCCAGAAACAATCAGGAATCCAGTTACGATTGTTGATCAACAAAAAAATAAAACGGGAAAACCAAGTTTTGTATGGGTTGGCAGATGGGATACACAAAAACGCCCGGACATGATGCTAATGTGCGCAAGTGAGTTACCGGAATATGATTTTTATATGATTGGTACTGCGACTAGGGGGCCAAAAGATTTTACCTCAGTTGAAAAAAAATTAACGGAGAAATTTTCTAAGTATTCTAACGTACATATACTGGGGTTTGTTGACGAGTCGACCAAACGTGAATATATTGGGAGGGCTTGGGCTCTTATCAACACGAGTGTGAGAGAGGGTTTACCCATTACCTTTTTAGAAGCCATGGCTGAAGCTACTCCTATTGTATCGTACGTTGATCCAGATAATTATGTTAGCAGATTTGGGATTAAAGTTGATTACACTATCGAATCTTTCAAACAAGGAATAGAACAGTCTGTTCGAGAAAAATTGTTTGAAAGGATAGGGAAAGCGGAAAGAGAATTTATTAAGGAGGAACACGAAATTGGAGTGATAATGAAGAAGCATTTAGAGATTTATAATGATATCTTGAAAGGGTAAAATTGATGAAAAACATATTTTTATTTATCACTAGTGTACTTATAAAATTCAGTTATCTGAACAGAAGATTTAAGTATCTTGTTAACAAATATTGATAGGAGGATTTTTATACATATGAAAAGGAATTATATTGAATTTGATTTTTACTCAAGCCTTACTGATTTTGAGAAGTCATTTTTGGATTATCATTACTTGCGTTTGGAATCGCTTTTGAGTCAAGTAACTCAATTTGCCATCCCAAACTCCAAGATTCTAAACATTGGTCTTTCAGTTTTTGATCTTATGGTACTTCATAAGTTTAGGAACCGTAAGGATTTTGATTATAAAGTTGCTATTCCACAATTAGGTTTTGGTAAGTCAGATATCTATAGAGATATAGAATTAGTTCAAATTAACCTATGTAGTTCTTCTGAAAATAATGATCGCGTTGCCTTAGACTATATAAATTATTTCGATCTCGTAATTTTTTCCGGTGTATTAGAACACCTCTTTTGCGATGATGGAATCGTGTTAAAAAATATGGTTCTTCCGGGTTTCATGTGGGTAATTTTATCTAATATTATGTTATAATAGTCCATGGATGAATGCCAGCTTTACACAGCACTACTTGAATTGAGAGATCCCTGGAAAGTTTCCCATGTTTCACTG
>JAKBQK010000391.1 GCA_021835265.1 Thermoplasmata archaeon | reverse complement strand
ATTAACATTCATGGTCAAAACCACGATCAACCTTGACGATGAAATCTACGCTGAAATCGTTAAAGAATCCATAGAAAAGTATGGCAGTACCAGGAATATGTCGAAGATCATCAACCAACGACTCAGGGCCAAAATAAACTCTACAGGAAAACGCAAAAAGCGAATTACTTTCAAGGTCAAAGAGAATCTATCATCCCTGGATGCAGACAGTGAAATAAGGAAAGGATGGGAGGAGAGCAGCAAATGACAGTGCTGGTTGACACCAATGTTCTGGTATATGATACCATAGAGAATTCTCAGTATCATGAAAGAGCAGGTGAACTTATAGACGATGCGGAAGATCCCATAATAAATTCACTGTCAATTGTTGAACTTGGTTTTGTGCTTCCCAGATATGGAATAGATAATGAAAATGTTAGAATGAAAATTTATGAATTATTGCATAGTGATTATTTCACAGTTTCCTGGCTGTCTGAAAAGATGATGGAGAAGATATCCTCATTCATGGTTGAAAACAAGCTAAGTTTTAGAGACTTCAATGACTGGATAATAGCATATGATGCATATTCGAGAAATGTTCCTTTAGTCACTTTTGATAAAATACTACAAATGAAATGCAAAAAGCTTGGTATTCAGGTTATTGAGATATAGTTTGATAAATGGACAGGCCAAGAACTGATTAAAGTTTTAAATAAATACAATTCTTCGCATTGTAAACAGTTGTCTATGAAACGCTTGAACAAGCCTCCTCATAACTTCTTGCAGTTTACAGATACTTATCTTCCCCCCAAATTTCCGCGCAGTCATTCTGAATAATCTTAAAAATAACAAAAGTATCTTCCAAGAACTTTTCATCAATTATTGGAAGTCTTTTGTAATCAGCTATTTCTCTTTTCTTTTGAAAATCGGAAAGATGATCTTTTATGTTTATGTCCAGCCCCTTCTTGTTTGCAAGTTTCTGCACTTCATCTTTAAGCTTATTATGCTTAATTCCCCTATCATCATTAATGCCAAACAACTTTAGTTTAATATGGTGGAAAACACCGTAGTATAGTCTACTAATCATTGTCCTACGTGCGGCCGATTGAAGATCAGTATCCCACACGTTTTTCTGTAGTATATCAACAAATGCAAAATACCCGATAGGATCTTCTAGCCCCATCATTTCACCATTCAATATGAATGACGGCTAATCGTTCCAGTTTCTCAACTTTCTTTCTATATCTCGGTTGACTATGTTTCATGTTATCAATAATCCCGTTGAACAATTTTCTCAGTTTATTCCAAACAATTCCCACATCGTTCTTATTCAAATCCATAACATAAATGGTATAGATCATCTCGAGGTCTGAACTCTCAGGATCACTTTCAAAACTTAAATATATGTCTATATCTTTGTCTTCCAATTCTTTAATTTTCTGCCAGTTTAATACAAAATTTTGATTAATATCGTTGATTATTTTCTCGTAATTATTCCTCTTAATTTCTTTAGGTATTTCACCTTTTATGAAGACTTTTTTCGGTTTCTGTCTTTCACTGATTTCTTTTGATACCCTAACTGATTGTTGATTACTATCATAGATGGACATGGGTCCGGCAAGTAATGTCAACTCCTGACTGTAAAAGAAATTATCACTTAGTATACTTATACTTGTCTTATCGCGAGTTGTAACAGTTTCAACATTTTTTTGGAAATCAAGTGATCCTTTGTCTATGGATGTGTCTCTCTGCCATTGAGATACATAATTATATTGTATTTCTGGCAATGAAAAACTCCAGTTAGGCGAGAATTTAGTTGTCATTTTCCTGCACCTCGGATTCTATTTCTCCATTAGTCCTCCTCTTTTGTAGATGAGCGAAACCAGTTTGAAATTGATAATAGTTATTCAATAACTTCCTCCAAGATAAGAGAATCATACTGTCTAGCGCAAAAACGTTTTCGATGAGATCTTCCACCTGATTCGAATCTATATCTTTCCAGCCATCAAATAAAGTTACAACTTTATGGGAAAATTCGACTAATTGTTTGGACAACTCTGCAGACAAAGTTAATGACAACTCCTTTTCGATATAACTGGTTCTAAGCATATTAATTACTTGATGTATTGTCCCTGAAAACCACTCCAATCCCGTGAGACTAATAGACAATATTAGGGTTCTTGCAGACAACTTCTCTACGTAACTCATCCGGGATAGTTCATTATCAATCGCACTAATGGGATAAGCGTTACCTAATATCTGGTTTTCAGAAACATTTTTAAGGGATTTGAGGACCCATTGGAATATAATTTCATCAAGTTCTCCATTCCTCGAGTATTCAGACAAATCGTTTTCGTTCACCTCGTTCGCCCAAACTTCTATGTACTTTTGATATTCAACTAGTACCTTGGAAAATATGGGGATTGTGTTGGAAGAAAAAATCTCTTTCATTTTAGAAATTGATGTTATCGCCCTCTGCTTAAGTTTAGCAGTATCTCTCGAGTTTTGGGAGAGGGTCAGAAGATCAATGCCAACCTTGCGTAAAAACAACCCTATAAAGGATAAGAAGTAGTTAGTGGTAGATGGTATTGAGTTTTCCAAAATAACTAGATCTGACAATATTCTGTTTCCAAATATTGTCACCAAATCATAACGGTTTTTTCTGATTGCAGATGTCGAATTATTTAAATTGTGAATAAAGTTTGAGGATATGTCATTCATTTCGGTATTGACAATTGAAACTTTATATTATAAGTTTCTGTATGATTTCGCTTACTTTTTCTCAAAAAGTATGGTCGTATTGCCGTGTATTTATTGATCCTTGAATAATTGAAGTGCAGCATGGTACGAGAACCCTTCATATTACTATAATTCCGAACTGAGCGGAGTGAAGGTGTGTAGCACCACACACACTACGAGTGGCGAGCACAGGACACCACTCTGAATGAGCATGACGAATGAAGGGTTCTTCGAAGAAGGGTGTGAAACATAAATCAAAAGATGGGTAAGGGGTGAATTTGAGCCGAAGCATACCAAAAGGTATTAAAATCTGAAAGAATATAGAGTTATATTATGACCACAGCAAAACAGTCAAGGCTTGTAAGCATTCCAAAATCGGATCTGGATGGCCTTGAGGCTACCGTTGAAACTCTTGAGAATGAGTATGTAATGGATCAACTGGAAAGGAGCGAGCAGGACATACAGAAGGGAAGGGTTAGGAACGTTAGAGAGTTCCTGAAAGAGCTCTAATAATACTTCTTTGCTTCGTCTTTGTGAAGGATTGCTCTGAGCGTCACTTTCTTTTGCTCTTCGTTTATTTCATACCAGACCCTGAAAGGGCCGATTCTGAGCTGCCACAATCCGTGAGGGTTGGTTCTCCATGGCTTCCCTGACTGTGGTTCCTGTTCCAGTCTTTCAGTCCTACGAAGCAACCATTCCTTTTTGTCTTTATTGTCCCTAGAGAATTCCTTCTCAAATGCTTCAGAGGATTTACGGTGTAGGCCAAGATCGTTAAGTGCTTTTTTCTGATGTCTGATGGTCTGAAAGATACATCCGATTCCCACCTTCCGAATCTGGCATCGGAATTAACTGCATCTATCCATTCCTTAAGCTCTGTCCACTTAGTCCTATTCTTTTTATCATTCACATCTTTACTTCGAGTACCAGCATATTTCCATTATTCAGTTTGATCAGGAATCGGGATAGAAACTGTGAACCACACACTTGTGAAGGTAGCTTATGAAAAAACCCATATGGTCATTCATGAACCGGCTCACTATTACGTCATTTATGTTATGGGATTTAGGGGCGCATATGTTATTATAATCCAGTGTTCAGTGGTGTTACTAAAATTACAAGTTTAGTTACAGTCCCCATTTATAATATTCAAGAATGTTCCAGTTGGCTCTTTATTTCCTATCTGAAACAAGTGAGAAAATAAACCGACTTGATACTAATCTCTCTTTTTTAGTCTTTCGATTAGATACCCGCTTTCAGTTTGGCTCTTTACAGACACGACTGGAATTGAGACCCCTTCCAAATTCGTATTAACGATATCAACAGTGGAGGGGTTCTGTAGTGTACTCCATTTTCCACTTCTAAAGACCCTTAAATCTCCCATTACCTCAACCTTGATACCTTTCACTTTAAATGTACCAAAATATGAATCGTATTTCTCGTTGCTGGAATGAGAAATAGGCACCACATTGTAATTTTTAAGGGACTCCTGTATCCTGATTGCACCTTCGCGATCAGTAAGTATGTCAATATCATGCGGTGTTACGTCAATTCCCTGAAGTGCCAAGGAGGTGCTTCCATCAACTGCCCATTTAATGTTAGACGGGATGTTTTCGCTTATTAGCTTAATAACCTCGACAAAAGTTGAATTTAACATTTCTTGACCTCCAAATAGCATCAAATAACACTTCTTAATCATTACTTGGTTAACTATTTTCTGATTTCAGTTTCCACGCCTTCCATATCTTTACCTTTTTCCTGCTCTATCCCGTCAAGGTCAACCCACCACTTCCTTATGAGTTCATCAGTTCCGGAGTATTTCGAATACCCCTTGTACGTTTCATACTGCTTCTCCGTTACTTTGAATCCAATGGTTTTTATGTATCTGCCTTCAGCCCTCACTGTACCTGAGCCAGGGTATGGATCCTGCGATAGCGGGCTTTCAAGACCTCTCTTCTTGATATCTGCCATCATTTCACCTTTAAGATTCTTTCAATTTCTTTTGCGAGTGACATATAGGGCTTTGATGCAGGAGTGGATTTCCCACATCTCACGACTGGAGAACCTACCATGGTGAAATCCTTAAACTCGTAGCGAAAACCCTTTTCGTTTGATCTTTCTCTATTCAGGACTTACTTTGACGTTGTATCTGAAAGCTCGCAATAGTGCCTTAGGTTCCTCAGGGAAACTGTTGCAGTCAATACTGGATTTGCCATGAGGTTCAAAACCGCCCACTCACATCCTCTCTAAGAAAAAGTTCCAGATACTTCGACTGCATGGTTATGAGAACAATAACGGGAAGCAGTATGAAACGTA
>JAKBQK010000568.1 GCA_021835265.1 Thermoplasmata archaeon | reverse complement strand
CTCTAGAGATTCTTTTTTTAGAATTTCTTCGTAAATTTTACGGGATTTGGATGAAAGAACCACGAGGTCTTCCCGGTTGCTGTCGAGATGCTTTATAAAATCATAGAAATCTTCTGTGCGGGCGACTTTGACAGCATCAGTTATACCATACTCTTCGAATCCTCTCACGCCAATGCTGGTTGAGATTATAGGAACCGAGTGGAGGAGGTAATCTACCATCTTCACATTTCTCCCAGACCCCTCAGAAACCGGGTTCAGAGCAAGCATAGAGTTAGCCAGCAGTTCATCTTTGGCATTATCATCAATGATCCCATGATAAGTAACATTTGGAAGTTTCTTCCTAAAAAAGCCGGTTCTGACATTGCCTATGATGTTGAAATGAAATTCTGGCAATCTGCCTGCGAGGCTAAGTATAAATTTCAGCGCAGAAATATTGGGGCCATACATGGAGCCTATGAATGAAATTTCCCTGCTGCTAGCCCCTTTCCACCCAATCCCATGTTCAGGAAGCACATGTGGAACCAAGTGAAATTTGTCCACAGAACTGCTGTCAAAATTTTTAAGATCCTCCATGTCATTTGCTGTTACTGAAAACACGATATCACTACGTTTGACAAGCCTTCTCTCTAGTTGTTCAGTTTCATCATGGTAAGGATTGCTGGCCCTGAGGCGTGACTCGGAATTATGGGCGTCATAGACTACAATTTTATTGTCGAGCTGATCTTCAACCAGATAAAAATGCCACGGGCCCTCAAAGATGACTACTGATGACTCCTTTATCTCCTCCCGGAGTACTTTGAGATACCTCTTTCTGATGAATTTTCCTCTAGATAGAAGTATCTCGAAAGATCTCTTTCCCTTCAATATAGAATAAAAGGTAAGAATTATCGACCTGAACTGTGAAGAATTACCAGAATTCGCATCCCCCAAGATCGGACCACCTGTGGACAATATTCTGCCCTTCAAATCAGGAATTAGGGAGTGGCACCTTAAAGAGTATGCACTTATGAAGCTAGGTATTACTGGCCCATGGCATAACTGCAATATCTTGATTTCTTCTTTCTTTTCACTCATACTATTAATTCCCTGAAGATATGACTGGAATTCATCTTGCCTGATTTATTTTTGAATTCACGAATTGCCCTCTGCATAAGAATCATACAACTCAATTAGGGATTCAGCATATTTCGAAATGGAATATTTATTTGAGAAGTCCATAAGAACATTTCTTTTTAATTTATTTTTTATAGCCATTCTGACAGTATCTGCAGAAAATTTTTCGTTATCTGTAAAAAAAGCCATATTAGCTAAAGTTTCATGGAAAATGCCTAAATCGCTAACAATGACATTTGTTCCACAGGCCATCGCTTCTATTGGTGTCAAGCCAAAGCCTTCTGCCTCGCTAAGAAAAACAAAGACATCAGCATTTGAAAGAAATTGTCTCATTTTCTCCACTGGCAACCTGCCGAGAATGTGAATATTACCATAACCCTCCGACATTGCCTTTATCTCCCTGAACCTGCCATTCCAAGCATTAACAGGGCCAATATGATAGAATTCTATATCATCCACGCCCCTCAATGCCTTTATTACAACATCGACCCTTTTTCTTGGGTTAAAGTCACTAACCATCACCACATTGATTTTGTTACTATGTTGAAAAGAGGCACCTTGTTGAAAAAAGAATGAATCATGGTCTATTGGATGAGGTATTACCTTCAAACGTTCCTCATCTATGTGAAGAATTTCCTGCATCTGATTTTTAACAGTTTGGGATGAGAGCAATAGAATTGGTACATTCAATACCTTTCTGCTATTGGATTCAAATGCAAGCCTATCTATTCTGGATTTCATGTATATATCTTTCTTTATGAGAGGAATTATATCATGCACAGTCAGAATGTTTGTGCCTCGTATGATTGAGCTAGGTGACAGGGAATGCACCACTTTAGTGTTTGTATGCTTTAATTGGGCACTTAGCATTTGAGAAATAATTCCAAAACGTGGTTTTCCCCCAATGGAAATTTCCCTCTTTCTTACGGATATCAATTTAAATTGTAATCCTATTTCACCAAGACCCTTCAAAACATTTGAGGTGTATGTACTGGTTCCAGAACTGGCTGTTGATTCAGGCCTAACAACTGTCACACAACCATTCAAATCACTTATGTTCATTTGCTCTCCACCTAAAGTAACGATAGACCCAATCGTTCTAGACCAATTGCTAGTCCCATCGAAGCTTTCTTAGATAAAAAACTTATCGAGGCAGTAATACCTAAGAGTACTGAAGACAGGAATCCAGTTTTGCTTGACATGGGGAGATATTTTAGCATATCTCGCATGGAAATTAATTTAGAAATATCATTTGCCTCATTGCTGTACATATCCAGCATTAATTCTATTTTGGAAATCAACCATTTGATGTATTTTTCAATGGGGTACCCCAACACCATCTGCACGTAAGCCCTGTGTGAATCTAAATAACGCTGGTAAATGGTTATTTTCTGGTTGCGGCTATTGCGAATATTATTCAGCAAATCTCCCTTTGCATCATTTCTTCTTCTGTAAAGCGTCAACGCCTTGTCATCTATCAGAATGTCAAATTTTGATATGGCAAATGCATAAAACCAAAAATAGTCCACCATCCATTTCCCTTTTCTGAGGAAGTCAACATATGGAGCAAGAATTTCCCTTCTCAAACTAATGCAACTGCTATTAAATGGTGCTCCTAATGCAGACATTAACTGAAAATTTGTTCTTGATTCCGGCTTGTCCATTGTTGAAAAATTCCCTATTTTAGCGATTGTGTAGTAATGCCTCAGTTCTGGAAAATTTTCGAGAATAGTATTATCATAGTCAATACTCACATGGCTGTTATGGTAGTATCCAAGAGATTTGGCAGAACTGAATGTTCTATCAACACTAGCCAGTTTGTCAGGAGTCCACTCGTCATCATCGTCTAAGAAGCACAAAATCTCCCCTTGCGCCATATCTATCGCGTCAGCCCATTTTCCACCAGGATCCTTCTTATCAGTGTATTTGAGGTGAACTTTTGGATGATCCTCGTACTCTTTTAGGGCAGGAATGTGCGTGTCTGCCACCACAATGACTTCATATAATTCATCTGCCATGGTCTGATTGAGGGCACTAGATATTGCCTTTCCAACAGCATCTCTTCCGTGAGAAGCAATTAAAGCAGAGATTCTGACTTCGTCCAACCCACATGAATATTCAGTCAACTATTAAAATTTGACACATTCATACCAACAAATGCTAAGACCAGACATGAAGTTGAAGAAAAGCATATCAATTGAACCAATATGACTTAGCAATGATTACTCTAATGGAATATATTTCTTCTGGCGTTGAGGCAAGGAAAGCAATAGACATCAATCAAATAGAAAAATTCGCAAATAAGCTTGACCTCATTTTCAAAAATGGCGGGAAGTTAATTGTTTTCGGAAACGGTGGTTCTGCTGCAGACGCACAACATTTTGTTGGTGAACTTGACGGGCATTTCACCTTAGAAAGAGAAGCATTTCCTGCGATTGCACTTTCAACCAACACATCATCATTGACTGCAATCGCAAATGATTACTCTTACGACGAGGTCTTTTCAAGGCCCGCATCTGCATTGGCAACCCATAAGGATATCGTAGTAGGAATAAGCACATCTGGAAACTCCAAGAATGTCATTAAAGCCATTCAGGCAGCCAGGGAAAAAGGAGCTTACACTGTTGCCTTCACTGGTCGCTCAGGGGGCAAGCTTAAAGATAATGTTGACCTTTTATTCAACGTTGAATCTGATTTTACCCCCATTATACAGGAAGTACATATTTCAATGATTCATATGATATGCCTGGAACTTGATCGAATTCAAGAGAAAACTGAATGATATTCATTCATTTCAACTGACAGACGAGTACAGTTTGCTTGAAAAAGATTAATTATAAATTCCTTTCAGGCTTTTTGAGATCATGGTAATCGCGCGAGTTGATCTTTCGGGAAACATAAATTACCGAATGGCTCATCAATTTCAAGAGGTATTTTCATATATTGAAAAATCAAAAAAAGTTAAAGGGTTGATTTTGACTGTGAATTCGGGAGGTGGAGATGCAGCATCTTCTGAAATGCTGATGAATTCAGTCAGCAAAATTAGGAAAATTAAACCTGCATTTGCAGTGATTGAAGGAATTGGAGCTTCAGGGGCTTATTGGATTGCCAGTGCTTGCACCAAAATCTATGCTATGAATACGTCAATTACTGGATCGATTGGTGTGATAGGAATAAATCCCAATGTAAAGGAGCTTCTAAATAAGATAGGTGTCAGAATGGATATTGTAAAAATGGGTGAATACAAGGATATGCTGAGTCCATTTGCTGATACAGACATGAATGGAAAGGAAAAGTACAAAGAACTATTGGAATATTCTTATTCCGTTTTCAAAAGCTCGGTAGCGCGGAATAGAGGATTATCAGCCGAAGATCTTGATAAAGTTGCAACTGGTGAGTTATTTTCTCCAATTAATGCCTTGAATCTTCACTTAATAGATGAGATAGGCAATTACGACAATGCCATGAATGATTTGATCATGTCTTACGGCCTCAGAGGGAAAATTAAAGTCTATGCCCCAAGAAGGGCAATGCTTGAAAGAATCGTGAACTCTTCAATCAGTACAACCATTCTGGACAGATTCTTGCGCATTTGAACGCATTTCTTTCTTTTACTTCCAACCCATATTCTCAGTAACCCTGTTAAAGCCCGGGATATTGTAGTCGGTTCCTCATTCCGGAATATTACCCATACATAGATTCGCCTGGAGCCTTATCGCTCTTTGAGTATGTTTTCTTGTATTGGCTCATAAGCTCTTTGAGCTGGTTATGGAAGTCCTTCACGCTTTCTTCAAGAATTGCAGTGTCTATCTTAAACCCAAATGCATCGTTGACGTTTTCGATAAGGGCAAGTACTGAACCAGGATCTGCAATATTTGCAGAGGCAGGTGTAAGGAAAGTGATGGCAGGGATCTTATGCGCAAGAGCCTCATTCATCAAAGCCCCACCCAT
>JAKBQK010000271.1 GCA_021835265.1 Thermoplasmata archaeon | reverse complement strand
TAGAAATTTTTGATGAAGTCAGGGGCTAAATTTTCAATGATGAGCGATCATCCTGTAATTCTCCAGCGAAATATTTTCCTGACCATGAGACATTTCCTGAGATTTGGTATGGAAAAGGCAGAAGCTATTTCAAAACTTACTTCTGAGGCTGCCGAAATTCTCGGAGTTAGTAATCTTGGAAGCATCAAACCAGGCTTTCTACCCTCAATGGTTTTATGGAATGAGGATCCCTTTTCAATGACATCACACCCTGTGAGAGTCATAGCTGAAGGGAATGTGGTCTATGATGAGTGAACGTTTTTTATTAATTTGTCATAATGCCTTAACACCCAATATTTGTTAAAATAGTTATCATAAAATTTCTAATTGTTATTCATTATATACTGACATAATCCTACAGCCGAAGCATGTGGAGTTGTCACTTTTACTTCCTTTTTGCCTTCATACCTCACGATGCTGACGATTTTACTTAAACAGAATTCCCGTTTCTGTCCTTTTTCCAGCACTGAAAGATGTGCTTCTGCCGGTACCAGAACTCCTCTTGCATACATTCAAGTCTGTATGCAATGGAGATGTTCCCTTTCGGATCAATCATTAAATGGGGGTTTTCATGCACAACTTCCTATGGCTTTCACGGGAGTGATTTCATGCCCCAATCTTAATTCCACTGTGAGGCATATACATCATTTATTAGATTTCCTAACTGGGATTTTAGATAATGTTAGATTGGATGGGTCAATTTATCCAACATTCCATCGACTCTGCAATCCTATATGAATGCAATTAAATTTAATTCATCAAAATTCAAAATTGTCTAATTTGGGCTCTGATTCTGATATTTTATTCAATGTCTGCCTCATGAATCAATAGTTATTTATGAAGCCACACCACTGTTTTAAATCATTTTAGAAGAAAACTTTAGAAATTATAACTCCCCATTTGCTTCCGAATAGGCAATTCATCATAGAACTTTAGCCCACTTCGGTTGTCATTACGGATTGTTCAATTAAGAGTTCTGATGAAGAATGGACTTACTATTTCTTTGATCATATACATACATCTGATAATTATAATAAAGGTAATCCCTTGAAAAAAACAAAAAGTTACGCTTCATATTCAACGCATAATTGTGCTTCCTGATTTTCCTCTTTGTAGAATTTGCTCTCTGATCTGCGGTCCATAAATAGATCCCCGACATATTTCTATAAAAGACCGTTTTACAGGTTTTCTGATAATTTCAATAGAAAAATGAAATAGATCAGAGAGGAAGTTTTTTCCAATCCATGAGATCCTCATCGTTCAGAGATTTTATTTCAAGTTTTTCCAGGAGGTCCAGAAAAAGGTCATCCTCGATCTCATCTGTATTTACCTTATTTAAAGAATGATGAAAAAGTGTTGAACTTAGGGCACTTTTTGTTATTGCTGACTGAAGACTTGTTTCATTTCCAGATTCACCCTTGATCTGCTGGGAAAAATCTCTAGATATGTCTTCTTTTTTAAGGTCTGCAAGAAAATCATCCACTATACTTTCCAATTTTTTACTATGTTCCTCTCTCAGGACAACCCTCACTTTGTATGTAGGTACAAAATCAATTTTATCGCCATTAATCTTAAACCACTTCAGAGCATCCCTTTCAAAAAATACCTGCGAAAGTACCTTAGCAACGACTTTCGGATTTTGAAAATCTACTCCTGTTGTCAGATCGTAAGTGATTAGCGAGCCATCCTGAGATACTTTTCTTGAATTTTCAATCACATTTTTCAGTTTATCTTCGCCAGACATAGAGATGTATGGCAATTTAGTCATATAATGTTTTGACTATTACTGGAATCAAAATTTTTGTCCATAATTAATGAAATATTATTTTCTAACGATTTTAATTTTTAAATCAGAAACGTTTCTAAACCTTGCATTGAGAAACAAGCATGACCTTAGTTCAATATTAATGCCCGGAAGTGTTCTATCGCAATAACACGGTTAATTTAAGCTGTATTGATTTTCAGGCACAGAATATTCAAATCTTAATTTTAAGAGATTATTGAACTTTCATTCGGGTAATAACTTTCAGATCGTGTTGATCCATTCTTATTTGTGCTTTAATGAATGGATTGTCTGTTTGAATGAATAGCCAGTTAATTAAAAGTGCCAATGAATTAAAATAATTACCATAATCACAGGACAACCTTCAATGGAACGACCCACACAAAGGTGTGAAGAGACATTTTTCTTAAAAAGTTAATTGTGTTTTTCTTCAGATGTATCGTCATCTTTTTCCATAAGGAATTTTTCATAATTCCGATCATCCATTTCGATTATGAATGAACCCTGGTAACCGCAATCCAGACACCTGTATGTACCATACACCATGAGAAGAGATCCAATTACATTATCGGATTTACAATACGGACATACCAGATGTTTACCCAACCTTTCACCTCATTCTATATGGCTTTTCAGTAGCATGAGCAATTAAGAGCGATTAATGAACATCAATCATAGAGTCTACCTAAACCTTTTCCTGTTAGGAATTCGTCAATCCTGGAACTTCGACCCGTCATCATTCAGATAATGCCAAATGCTATTTTCATGTAATTAATAATTTGCTTATTAATCATTTGTAAAAAGAGTACAGCTTAACAGGTTTCCTCGTAAAGTTCATTGAATTAATTGGTTATGCCAAAGAGAGTGAAGGATTCAAATATGAAAACGTATCTATATGCATTTGAAAACACATGAAATGCAAGGAAATAGAACACAATACTATATGATAAAATTAATTGCTTGGACTTATAATTATAAACGCGAAGTTTAAACATCAGGCAATTAATAACGTTTAAAGGTGGATGCTGATTGGTAAACGAAGACCGTAACAAGGACCCTCAATCATTGAATAAAACCATAATCCTGATAGGAGGTGTTCCTGGTGTTGGCAAATCAAGTATTTCAGGATATTTAGCCCATAAATTAAATTTCGATATTGTTCTGTCTGGAGATTACCTGCGCGAGTTTATCAGACCATATTTAGGTGAAGAATATAAGATTGCCATGTCCAGCGTCTATGATTCATGGCAATATTTTGGAGAAAAAACGCATGATAATATCGTTAAGGGCTTCCTTAAACAGACTGAAATTATGAACAGAGGAATTGAAAGGGTTTTCGAAAGGGCCAATCAGAACGGAGAAAAGATTATACTTGAAACATTATATTTCTATCCAGATTTTATAAAAAAACTTAGTAATATTGTTTTACCAGTA
This sequence comes from Thermoplasmata archaeon, assembly GCA_021835265.1. The sequence goes on along the minus strand of JAKBQK010000271.1, from coordinate 1,821 downwards.
TATCTGTATATTCAGGACGCAGAGGAACATAAAAAACATTTAGAAGAACGATCCAATTTTACTCATCCTAGATCACATGGATCAAGACTTTCTGCTCATCTTTTCGAATACAGAATAATGATGGAAAAATCAATTGAATTCTCTAATGAGCATAACATTAAGACTTTTGATATGACAGATTACCTTGGATCAAGGGATAAAATTTTAGAATACATCAGAGGCGAAGTTTGAGTGAATTATGATGAAATAAGGATGAAAGGAGAGGGAATAAGAAATTCTCTTATGGAAGAAGGAATCTATGAAGAAATCATCTATGAGTCACCACAGGTCGAAGATGGAAGAGTGATAACAACCACTGCTTACCCCATCAAAGCCTTTGAGAAATTTTTAGGTTTTTATGATAACTCCGAAAAGATTGCTTTTAATCCTTCCATATCATTTAACACAGATTTTTCATTCTGTATCTCTTCATGCAGATATGTAAAGGAGGATGGGAAGGATTTTGTAAGTCTTGATGGCGAGACTTCAACCATTTATAATACAAAAGCAGGAAATGCGTTGAATTATTTCAGAAGAAGATTTAACCTCCATGGCAGTTTTCAGTTCAATATACAAAGATTCAGGCGTTATGAAAACGCAAAGGGAATGAGTGAATCTTCAGCGGTAGCCGCAGCAGTTGCATTATCACTGGTAGAGAATGTATTTCCAAACACAAAAAACAAGGATTCCATAGCATCAAGATTTGCAAGACTTGTATCTGGATCAGGTACAAGAGCCTGCATTAATGGACTCTCAATATGGTTATCTTATCCAGGAATTGATCCTGATCAAAGCTTTGCAGTAAAATTGAAAAATAACCCAATGAAATTTCATTATGGAATATTCCCAAATCCTCAAAACATTGCAACTGATAAGGCACATGAAACAGCAATAAGATCAACATTTTATGAAAGCTGGATACGCGATAAATATGATGCACTTTCTGAAGCATTGAAAAATGACTTTGACTACGAATATCTACTTAAGAGAGGCCAGAAAGATTCGCTGAATTTACATTCAGTACTCTTATCCGGAGGTCTCCTGATTCAAACTCCTGAAAGCATTTCACTTTTGAGAAAAATTCTCGATTTTCAGAAAAAAAATGAGGGGTTATATCTCAATGCTGATACAGGTCCATCAATAATGATAGGAGCAATGGATAAAAGTCTGTTGAATGAGTTTGTTGAGTTTTCAGGAAATAATTACCTTAAAGGTTCATATGAATTCGGGAAGCATCTTAACCATGAGGAACAATTCAGAAAGGTATCTGAGGAGTTTTTTACCCATAATATTAAATAAAAAAGTTTAAGGAAAAACCACAATATATGCCATTAAACTTATAATTGCCATCTGGAAGAGCATCTGTATAAGTGCCCCTTTGGAAATAATGTCCAAGCTTTTTGAAATTCTATCTTCATCTGGATTTTCACTGGAAAGTTCCTTTGAAAATTTCCATGAGAATGGAACTATTGTTAAGAAACCGGTTAGCACCAAAAAAATACCTATTATAATTATGGCTATGAAAATACTGGAAGTAAAACTGAATATTCCCTGACGTGTTGCCAGAACGTATCCAGCTGCTGGAACCACAATGGAAACTGTGGGAATAAAAAATAGTGTCATTGGAATCATTCCCCTTGCAATATTTACTTTCATGGATTTGTTTATTGTCTTAATTACTGAGGAAAATATAATTCCAAGGAATATGTCAACACCAGTCCACAGAGCACCCAATAAAACATGGACATAATCTAGAATGAGGATGTTATTGGCAAAATAAGC
>JAKBQK010000452.1 GCA_021835265.1 Thermoplasmata archaeon | reverse complement strand
ATGGGTGGGGCTTTGATGAATGAGGCTCTTGCGCATAAGATCCCTGCCATCACTTTCCTTACACCTGCCTCTGCAAATATTGCAGATCCTGGTTCAGTACTTGCCCTTATCGAAAACGTCAACGATGTTTTTGGGTTTAAGATAGACACCGCAATTCTGGAAGAAAGTGTGAAAGACTTCCATAACCAACTCAAGGAGCTTATGAGTCAATACAAGAAAACTTACTCAAAAAGCGATAAGGCTCAAAGCGAATCCATGTATGGGTAATGACCAGAAGTAAGACGGAACTACAATAGCTTGGGCAAGAAAAGGATTAATGAGAATCTATGTTGGAAATAAAAGAATGAAATATGCTTAAATGCGTAGGAATATGTCCAGAATGGCTGTACTGATTGAAGAGTTCACGATTCTTTCAAGCAAACAGCGCTTGCCTGCCTGTTGGAATGAATATCATTCGTTTTTCTCTTGAATCCGATCAAGTTCCAGGCATATCATATGAATCATTGAGATATGTACTTCCTGGATAATAGGGGTAAAATCAGATTCAACGTTGAATAAAAGATCAACATTACCTTTAAGCCTGCCCCCTGAGCGACCAGTGAAGGCAACAGTGTAAGCTCCTTTTTCCCTGGATGCCTCCATGGCCTTAATGACATTCTTGGAGTTTCCAGAAGTGCTTATTCCAACTACAACATCATTATCAGTTGCCAATGCAGATACAGGTCTCGAGAACACTTCATCATAAGAGTAATCATTTGCTATTGCGGTCATAGATGAGGTATTTGTTGAAAGTGCTATGGCAGGAAGCGCTTTTCTCTCTTTTGTGAAGTGACCATCAAGTTCTCCGACAAAGTGTTGAGCGTCGGCAGCTGAACCACCATTTCCAAAGGCAATCAATTTCCCGTGCACCTCAAAGGTTTCCTTGAGCTTTTGAGCAAATCGTTGGATCTGAATAATATTGATTGCTTTTCTGGCTCCCACGCCTTGTTCCACGTAATTTTCCAAAGAAATCATATACGGTGTCTTAAAACAAATATTACGTTATAATTTTTCCGACTCCTGCTATTTTACTTTATTTCAAATTCTTTTTTTAGAGTTTTAGTAAGAAAACATCAAATGGCAAAGGTTTGGAAAAAATAAATAGTGATGGGTCACTTTCTGGATATTGAGAGTAGCGTTTGTTATTCCGAATTTGTTGCCCTTCGGAGGAAACTCTGGGACAGTAGTGCACTATATCAGAGAAGCCTCAAAGCATTGTGATGAAGTGTATCTGCTGCAAAGTTATGACTTTAAGGGACGGGATGATTTCCCCCTGAATCTTCTAAAAGAAATGGAAAATGTCAAAGTAATTACATTAAAATTGGCTTGGTATAAGATAGTTGAGACAACTAGAAGTGTTCCATTTGGCCCGGTCATTCATTATCTATTGTTTAAGCCGTTTATTTTCTTGAGAAAGATTCTCAATCGGAGATTGATAAAGTCTCTTGGCAGTTTTGATGGCCTGTATCTTTTTGATTTTGTGGATTCAGATATTTTTCCCCGCGATTCCGGGAATATAATCGTTGGTACACACAATCAAATTATGGGCCCAATGAAGGTAAGGGGAATCAACTTAGGCATTTTGATGAAGAGGGCCGACGGTTTAAGGCTATTTGATAGTGAAAGAAAGTACAAGGAACTAATAAGAGATAAGGAAGCCAGGATCATTCCCAAAGGAGTCAACACTGATCTTTTCTTCCCCAGAAATAACACTGTAAACAAAAAAGTCAAATTTCTTTTTGTGGCTAGACTTGAACCAAAAAAGGGATTGGATATCTTGTTTGAAGCGTGGGAACGCAGCCAAGTATCTGCATTTGCTGAGTTACATATTGTTGGAGCCGGGCGTCTATCAGAAAAGGTCAGTAATATGAAAGTTAAGGGGATGTTTTATCATGGTCCACTTTATGATCAGGAACTGCAGGATATGTATAGAAGCTGCGATGTTTTTGTTTTTCCAACTGAGTGGGATGCCCAACCAACGGTGATTGTGGAAGCAGTGGCATCTGGACTTTATACCCTTTGTTCAGATTATTTAAATGGTGTTTACGATGACTTTCGTGACGGAGGTTTTCTTGAGTATGTGAGAAATGATGTTCTCCATTTCACTGAAAGTATAGTGGATGCATCAAAGAAATCGTATGACAATTTTAGTGAAAGGGCTAAAATGCACCAATTGGTTGACGAAATACGTAGTCAAAAGAAGGAAGTCGAAGAAATCCTTTCCTTTATGCAGGATCTCAAAAAAAACTCTTGACTTATTTCTCGTGTTGTTGGAACTGGACTTTACAATATCGCTCATCATTCCAAGGATCGATCATAAGTGAAAAGATGAGAGCAGGCACTTTAAGCAAAAAAATTACTATTTCCATTGGGTCTTTGAACTTCACATTGGCGGATGTGGAGGCTCCAGCCCTTTGAAGGAGCATCCCGCTTTTCCTGTAAGCAAGAGAGGCACCGACCTGATAATTGTAAAACATCTTTTTTACGAATTTTCTCCATGTTCTAATTGAGTTTTGATTGTGAAGCAGAACGGCATCTTTCACATATTCGCCTCTATAACCATCTTTGTGTGCCCTGATTGTTAAGTCATAATCTTCTCCCCCAATGCCAAGGCATGGATCAAAACCTACCTTTGTGATAATATCTGTTTTCCAGGCGGAATTACCCATAGCCCCTTTGAGTATGTCAACTGGTAAAACGAAGTTGTATAGATATTGGTCGTATTTATCAAGATATTGAGAAAATCTATTATCCGGTTCTGTTAATGGCTTGGTTGAACCAAAAGTGAAATCCGCCCTGCCCCCGACTATTGGTTCAACAAGCTTCTCAAGCCATCCACTTGTTGGTAATTCATCAGTGTCGACAAAAACTGAAATATCGCCCCTAATGAGATTTTGAGTTTGGAATCTTGTTTCAGCTATATTGCCGGGAAGATCGTAAAACATTACCTTATCATTACACATTTTCTTGAAATTATCGACTATTTCCATCGAAGAACCTCCATCTGCAATGATTATTTCAAAAACATCCAGGCTATTCAAGGACTCTATCAACCCGAAAGTGCGTTTATCATTAAAACTAGTTATTATTATGCTAATCTTGGGGGGCTCCTGCATCTCCACTAAATATGGATAATGGGTTAACAAATAAAAGGTATATCATATGGAAACACAATTCTTGGGAAGTCGTAATAAGTTTATCCGGACAGTGTTAAATGAAGAATCTTAATAGTTATCCTGAATAACAAATTGAACAAATGAAAGCACTAGTACTGGGCCAGTTCGTAAATTTGGGAGGTACGCAATACCTGTCATATAAAGTCATTGACACTCTTAAGAAAGCAGGTTATGATGTTGATGTGTTATGCGGGAAAGAGCATAAGTACTTTCCAAATGGGATAAAGAATAAGCTGGAGACGAATTACCCATATTTTAAGGAAAAAACGCGTATTGATATTTTAAGGAATACAAGAAAACTCAGATCAGAATTAAAAAGATACAACATTTCAAATTATGATTTGACCTTTAATAACCATCCTAACACTTTTATTTACAAAGCTGATATTAATTACTTGCATGGCCCTTCTTTTATAGATACCATTCTTTTGCCCGATGGAACATTAAGGAAAAACTCATTGTATTATATATTAAAATACACAAAAATATACAGTTTATATGATAATGCTAATTTTTTAACCCATGGCAAATATACGAAGAGGATATCTGAAAACAACCTTCCTAAAATTGGAATAAGGCCAAGAAGAATAGATTACATCTACACACCTGTAGATACCGATTTTGAGATTGACCTAAACAATAAGGCTGAGAATACTGTGTTGGTTTTTGGAAGAATTATGCCTGATAAGGAAATAAACTTTGTACTGAAATGTGCTGAAAAAACCAATGCCAGCTTTATCGTTGCAGGCTATTTGGGAGAGGACCAAATTGATTATTATAACGATTTGAAGAAAAATAAGCCTGACAATGTTGAATTAATACCAAACCCGAATACTGAACAAAAGAGATTGCTATATGAATCATCTTGGACATATTTTCATTCTAAGCCTATGGAACACTTTGGAGTATCTGCTGCCGAAGCAATTTCTTACGGTTGTGTGCCAGTAGTTCCAAGTAGTGGTGGAATTTGGGAAGACATAGCTGAAAATGGCAAGTATGGATTAGGTTATGATAATATTGAAGAAGCCTCGCAAAAAATTCTTGAATCCTTCGATCTTGATTTTTCTGAAAGGATGGAAATATATGAATCAAGATCAAGATTCTCTCACAGGGTATTTGAAGAAAAATTAATTGAGATAATTAACGAAATCTTACACTAATCTATTTTGCTTTCTTTGCATTTGCTTTAATAAACCCTTAAGTAAGTAGTATTTCACATTGAGAAGGAACTAACTAGCGTTGACAGAGAAATTGTTAACATCTAATTATATAAGAGAATAAATTATTTATATTGAAGTATTGAATACAGAATTACGAAAATAACATTTCTTTTACCGCATTCTCTGACAAATTTCGGGGGAGGTGAAAAATGGGCGATATCAGTTGGCAACCTCCTAGTCCAAAAAGGAGTAAAGGTGGAAATCTATGCTCTGGGCTTTTTGCCAATCTCCGGTCCTAGAGTATCTATTAACGATCTTTTGAAGATAATAAAGTTTGATTACCATGAAGTGGCTTATAAGCGAGGCAGATTCAACCCTTTAAGAATGGAGTCTATACCAAAAATTGACACGGACGTCACATACGTTACTGGTGGTTATTATTACTTTTTAAAGCAGTGTTTTAAGTCAAATTCACCTACTATTTATGGTTTTCACGAGCCTGCTTTGCAGAAACCTACTAGTAGGTTACAAAAGTTAATTGTGAATAAGCTGTTTCCCAAATTCGATCTTTTTCATTTGCTAAATAAAGTGCAACTTGAAATTATCCCAAAGGAAAGCAAATACTTCATTTTGTCCAATACCTGGTTTGATGAAATACCAAAATCAACAGATAAATTTGAAAAATTCACAATCTTATTCCTTGGTAGGCATGA
>JAKBQK010000266.1 GCA_021835265.1 Thermoplasmata archaeon | reverse complement strand
AAGATTGATTAGATACATCACAGGTATTAGGAGAATTTGATCCATATGAAGTTAAAACTGAATTTTTTGAAATATTCAGTGCAGATGTCATACTATCTGATTCAACTCTTTGAAGATAATTGCTATACCCTCCAGTCATTGCAAAACCCCATCCGACTTCTCCAGAAAATGAGATCTGACCAGCTGAGTTGACATCCCTAACGGTTATATTATACGTCCCTTTTCCAAATTTAATTGGTTTATGCCCATCAATTGAACTGGTTAGAAAAATCTGCTCCCACCCTGTCTGTAGAATTTTTTTATCTACAGTTACAATGGCTTCGCCTGTCTTATTGTATATCTCAAGACTTATGTAATTCGTAGGTGTATTCCCAGATTCATACCCAGGTGGTATTGTAAAGTTGTAAAGATATAGTGTAACAAAGTTAATTTTTGCAGATTTGGCTAGAGTGAATTGCTGTGTACCGCTATCTGATATTGCCCAGAAATTTGGCAGAGAACCTACAGGCGCAAAAAATGATACATTTAAATACGTTATAGTTTTTGTACTGACTATAGAAATAAAGCCATCTTCTGGATTGGATATATTTTTCTCAAAATTAGGCACGGTATAATTATACTGTATATATGATAAACCAGTTATGTTAATCCAGTGAGTTTGACTTGTATAGCACTTTGTGCCTAAATAGAATCTCCAACTCAAATGACTATTCTTCAAATAGGTTGCGTTAATACCATTTTCATGTACAATTAAAGCACCGTTGTTCGTTGCCGAAGGCACATTATAGCCTAAGAGGAAATAATAACTATTGTAACTTTCAATTGATTGTTCAGAAGAAAGATGAAAATATGTGGATCCAGAGCGAAAAAAGTTGCCACCACTACAAAAAGCATCAACCGTTGCTTCATAGTAATACGAGACCCCGGTATTTACAGAAATACTTGGATTTGTAATTGTGCCAATAAATTCATTTGGACCATAACCATATCCTTTTAATTTGTTTTGAAATATGAGTGAACCATCACCAGTGCTAGTTTTGTTATTTTTGCTTTCATTAACAGCTTCAAAGAAATTTAAATAGTATGTTGTGGTTTTTCCCGTTGGATTTAATACAGGACCTGAATTTGGAAAAGATAAATTTTCTAGAATATTAGAAGAAGTAAAAGATTCTGTTCTTCCACCGCTAGGTTCGACCAAGATGGATGTATTTCCATTTTCCACTCCTTTTCCAAAAGGTGAGTGACTTATAGAAACCAACACACCTGCGTTCCCCTGATATTCTTGCTCATAATAAACTATATTTGGCTCTAGGTAGAATTTAACGTAACTGATTGGTGTATCAGTCTGATATACAAAAAATTGCTGAGAAGCCAGCGGGTAATAATTAACTTTTGTTCCATAGAAATGATGCGCTGAATTATTTAGCCAGTAATTTGGGTAGGTTATGTCACATACGTTAGGTTGTGTTACAACACCTACAAAGTTGGCCGTGTTTATTGCATTTGCATCTTTTGTTGGCCCGTAAGCCGCGGCCACAATACTCATACCAACTGAATTTATCTCACTAGTGAATTGGACAGGAACTGTAACTCCCTGATTTGTGATTTTAACCGTACCACCGGCAGGGCTCGCTCTGTCTGTTTCATTATTTGTAGATATGGTGTAACTATAAGTTCCTCTTGAAAGGCTGAATGAAATTATATCCGCATAATGCGAGGAAACTGGGCTACCCGATTCCTGAACTCCCCCCAAAGTAACTGTCCAGTAATAACCAGGTGGAAGACCAGTCTCTTGAAAATTTACAGAATATTTGAATTGAGAAGACACATAGTTGTTGTCCAGTATATTGCTTACACTCGCATTGGCACAAGCAGCCATAGAAACAGTTTTCTTTGTAACTATATTCGTGTAATTGACATTCATTCCATAGGATAAATTTGCATTAAAGTTATTTGAATAGTAGAGGTTAGTGCTTTGGGATGGTGTGAAAGGCGGTGTTCCACTGATACCCAACGAAAAGCTCTGTGAAATTCCACTTCCCGGAGTAACTGATGGATTGATCATCTTCGAATCCAGCGATGAGAAAGCATTCTGTGTAGAACTTTGATATGACAAATCATTGTTTGTGCCTGTGCTCGGAACATACCATAAAATAAAACTCGTTAATAGCACAGACGCTATGGCAAATAGCAAAATGGCCCCAATTATTTCGCTCACTGCTTTATCTTCCTTTATCACTGGCTTCATATAGAATAATCATAATTCATCTGGTTTAAAAAACATTTGCATTATCAATTGAAATTAATTTTTTAATCTTATTAGGGGCAAATTAGTAAAAGTAACATAACTGTTGTATTCTAACCAGTGTTCTTTCAGTCAAAAGTTCTAAACCATTAAGTTCAGCAAACAACAAATACTCCAGTCTGTACATCTAATCGTCTAACATTGTTTTTTATTTATCTTCTCTGAAATGAAGTAAGATTTATACCTTTGAAATAATGGGTGTTTCACGTTAAGCGAAGAAAAATTTAAGGAACTGACACCCTCATCAAGACTCATATTAATAACCTTGAAGAGTATAAAAATTGCAGATGTAAAGACACTTATGAAAGAAACAGGGCTCTCAAAAAGGGCTTTAATGGGTTCACTGAAACACTTACGTGAGGAATCACTGATCAGTGTTAAAACATGTCTAAGTGATACCAGAAGGAGATTTTACTGTTTTATACAGGATGATTAGTCACTCATTGTATAATAATTATAACATATTCAAATAGAACAAACCACTTTTTATTAAAAATCCCATTGATATGAAAGTCGGATTATAACATTAGGTAATAAAATTATTCTAAATTGGCCAGAAAACTTTTGCCAGTTCGACAACAACAGCCATTGCTATCCCAATGTAAATAACAAGTTTTGGATCCAGAGCCGGTCCCGTAATTTCTTCTTCATCGAAATATCTTATTAAACCTGCTCCTGATTGGAAACCATCCTTCTTTTCCGCCATTCAAAATCCTAATACAATTAAGCTTTTTATTCTTTCCTATTCTGTCTTAAGATTTGAATCACCCGTTTGAATGACTCTAGCTCCTCCCGCAACTTTCAAAAGGTAAATTTCTCTTGAATGTTCCAGGGCAACATTTCTTACCCTTTCCACATTTTTTTCCTCTGTTACAAGAAATACACTATTTCCCCCAGTCACTATGTAGGTAAGCCATATCTTCTTTCTAATTTCATGAATTTCTTCCATCAGTACTTTCATTTCCTCAGTCACAATTTTAACATCAACAAGGCTATTAAGATAATGGTAATCGTCCGTATCTCTCATGGCAAGTTCGAATATATCCTTTATTTGGTTCTTTCTTGCAAGCTCCTTTAATGTGATCACATTTTGATCTGCATTCATGATTCTTTTTTTGTAATATTCTGACTTCGGCTGATTGAAATGTATATCGTCTGAAGGCTTTCTTTTATGAGGAAATACAACGCTTAATATTCTATAATTCTCGAATTTACTTTCATCAAGAATTTGCCTTGTTAGTGGTTTTTCTATCCCTTCTGTAACTGTCAAACCACCATAAAAACTTCTTCCGGCACTCTCAGAAACTTTCCTCATGTTCAACTCCAGATCATTTTTATCAACATCTGGAAGAAGCCATGATATACATTTCCCAAGTGCGGCTGCCCCTGCATCCGAGCTACCACTTATTATATTTCTGTTTACAGAGTTGAAATATATGTGGCCAGAATACTTTCTATTGATCTGTTCTTTGTAAAGATCGATTAATTTAAAGGGAGATCTGGTGTCTTTTACATCCAAAGTCTCACCATTGAGTGTATTTTCCATTTTTTCATCGGTTATGGTTAGAGTTGTTTCTGCTACTGACTCCCTATCAGCAAGTGAATAGCAAATTCCAGCAGAATTATGATATGGAAGTCTCAATGCAGGATCGGAAAGTCCTCCCAGTAAGACTATACCCATGGTTGGGTGGGCTGATGCCTTAACCTTAATAGAATTCATTAATTTAAGATTTAAATGAATATTATTAAATTATTCATTCTTCTACTTTGAATTGTAATTCATAGCTACTTATGATTTTTATATATAGATTATATCTACAATCATGACGGAAACAAAAATCATATTTATAATCAGCAGTGGTCTGGAGCAGAAAGAGAAGGCATTAACTGGACTGAGAATGGCAATAAACATGAAGCAAAAGAATCGTGTGTCTGACGTCAGGGTTCTTTTCTTTGGTCCCTCACAGGAAATGATTGCCAAGGGAGATGAAATGATTGATGGGATGCTAAAAGAGGCAACAGATGCTGGTATCTATAAAACAGCATGCGTGTTCATTGCCGACAATAAGAAGATTTCAGAACCACTAAAATCAAAGAACATAAATCTTGAACCTGCTGGAGAAGTACTGGCAAAGGCCCTTCAGGAAGGATACGTTCCAATAACATTCTAAAATGACAAAGCTCAGGGACTTTACCTTAAGGGATGTTGATGTTCCAGATAAGATCAACAGTATAATCTCGCTCAATCCCTCTATTACTGAAACACTTTGCCTTATAGGTCTCGAAAACAAACTTAAGGGAGTAAGTGCATTCTGCAGGAGGCCAGAATCTGTTGAAAAAATCAAAAAAATTGGTAGTTACAGTACATATAATGAAAATATAATAAACGGAATAAATCCTGACATTATTTTCACAATATCAGGATATCAGGAAAATCTTACAAAAGAATTAATGAAAAAATATCAAGTTTTTCAGTTTGAGCTACCCTCAACACCCTATGGAATACTGGATATGATAAGCAGGGTTGGAGTTGTAACGGGAAAAATAAGCAATGCCCAAAATCTTGCCAGAGAACTTCAAAAATATTTCGTTCCGTATGACTCAAATAAGAGGGCATATCTGGAGATAGATCTTGGAGGACCTGTCTCATTCGGGTCTTTAAGTTATATTACATCAACCTTAAATTTACATGGTATTTCAACACCTTTTGACAACAACTTAAAGGAATGGCTTGAACCAGATTATGAGCAGGTCAGAAAATTCGATCCAGAACTCATGATATTTGAAGGAAAGATGT
>JAKBQK010000088.1 GCA_021835265.1 Thermoplasmata archaeon | reverse complement strand
TCAGGGTAAAGAAACAAGACCTCTCCCGAACGCGTTAGGTGGAAAAGAATCCTACGGTACTCCGCCAAATGAGGAAATTGATACTTCATGACAGCGGAAATAGTTATTGAGATCACAGTGAAATATGGGCTTACCATGAGAAAGTTCTCATTAGATCAGGAGGATGCACACATGTTTTTCGTACATCCAATATTGACAGAGTGCCAATTGATAAACCAAAAACCACAAGTTCTAAACAGAAGTTACTGGGTGGCATCAAGTACCGTTTCCAGAATCTTTCGAAGTGTTGACTATCTTCCAGAGTTTATGGTCCCTGTAGGTCTTAAAGTCAAAGAAAGCATATATGATAGATACAAGCTCAATTAGAATAGCAGGCAGGATGAATGCCATATCAAGGGGAAATCTCTTCAAATGGTTTTTCATCAGCAAGACTGATTTTTTTATATTTTTTGGAAAATTTAAAATTAGTGAGGAACTTTTCCCAAAGTATTTTTCCATTTCCATATGCCCAAAGTTTACTCTGATCCTCTGTATGAGAAGATCGTGAAACGTTTCCGGTACCCAGTTATGTACTATATACTCATCCGAATAGAGAACCATGGCTCCATCCCTTTTGGCAGATAGGCATAAAAATTCATCATCATTTACCACTGGCGGTAAATCTATAAGAAATTTAGCCGGGACTGCCTGAAACTCCCCTCCTGACTTTACATAAAAGTCATCAGAACTGGTTAGATAAGTATCATGTACGTTCCACATCACACTGGCAATTTTACTGGCCAGCTTTTCTGAAGGAACAGGCAGGACTCTGGGTATTATGATCTCATTTCCCGTTATTTTCATTTCAATTTTCTTGATGATGCTTGGATCAAAGCGAACATCCCCGGATATAAGAAATGCCAGATCACAATCCATTCGTTTTAGTGCACTGTTATACGCATTGGTCTTTCCGAGTCTTTCGCTGCCAAGAATCAGATCTATGTTCTTCCCTTCAGCCATATGACGTATCTTGGAAACGTTCAAATCACCTTCAGCGCAGATAATCATTTTATCCAGTTGCAATGTGTCAAAATTTTTTACAAAGAATTCCACATCCATCTGAGAATTATATGAGAATATTATGGCGCAACTACTCATTCTTATCACCAGTACTGGAATACATCCTGCGTAATTTCTGGTATTTAGCGCTATCAAGATAGAATCTGTGAAATCCCAAAACTGTTTTGAAACAGGAGTCAGGAGTGAGGTGAGCCCTGTACCTGTGGTTGTGAACCAATCCCTTCAGAAGGAGGAATACGGAAGACGGGATATACACAAGGTATTCCAGTGGACTTGATCGGTTTTCCTGCCGTTTATCGTTACCGGTGGGTTTAAATCGTTCAGGAAAAAATTTCTTTATGAGCAAACTTCCATTCAGCAGATTTTCATAATAAGTCTCACCATACAGGGGTATGACGTTTAGAGAATCCTTTGCGACGATAAAATCATCACTCTGGTTGAACAATGTATCTGCAGAAACAGTGTCAAGACAAAGGGAAAGGCATATGGAGTCGAAACCGAACATTCTTCGTAATATAATGGCCCTTATTATGGTAGACCAGAGTTTCCCGGCACTTGTTATGATGAAAATGTCAACGTCATCATCAGGTTCAGGTTCGTAGGAAACAGATCCGGATATACCCAGAAAGACTAAATTTCTAGTTCCCAGAAGCTTAAAGAATTTCCTGGCAATGGAAATCTTCGAATCCTTAGTGTTTCCCTGCGACATCATGAATCACTTTCCACTCATTTTCCCTGAATGATATTATTGGTACAATATTAACAACAAATTCACAATATTAAGTATTGCTATTCTTTTTATTGTTAAATATAAATCCAGCAATACTTCCATTCCATGTCCGGCACTTTGTCTGATTCTGAGGGTGACTTCAGTTATTTAGCTGGAATTTCTCAGGACCCACATTCCTGTTATTGCTGTGATTATGTAGAATACGAAGAGAATGTCGTAAAGTCCTGGAATGTATGGCTTGACACCTGGGTAACGGGAAAACCCGAACAGGTAGGTAGCAAACTGCGAAACAGAAGCAAATCCAACCATTTTGTAAGTCGCAAGATCTGCTATGAGAAAGAGAGCCAGCAAAGCTGAACCAATCGTTCCTGCCTTCTGATATACTCTTGTGGGTTTTGCAATTATTATTACGGCACCAATTATGTCAATGATCCCCGTTACAAGCATACCATACCAGTGAATAAAATAAGGTTTTACAAAGCCAAAATCAGTCTGGAGATTTTTATCAGTGAACAGTATTGCAAATGTTATTATGAAGTCAACAACCAGCAGTAATCCGATTATTCTTCCCTTTGAATATGAGACTTCAACCATATTTAACCAAACACTATTACGACTTCAATCTATTTAAACCTAACCAAGTAAGATTATTTTTTTAATTATATTACAAAAATGCGCATTAACACGGTGGCAGCACGTATAAACCTTTACCTTCTCATCTTACTGGTTTCAACTTGTAAAATTCATCTGGGATACTCACATAACAACCTGGAAAATGATAAAATAAGGAAAACGCCTTTTTTGAAACATACGGTATTGCATTTACGTGAGAACCAACCGACATGAAGATCTATTGCAGAAAAAAGCATTTTGAAACTGTAAATTCACAGAGTCGCTAATAAAATGTCTATTATATAGCGTTAATAAAATTAATAAAAATCTGTATTTTCTCCAAAAAATCTCTTAAATATGGCTCAGCGCCAGATCAGTCTATTTTTTAAGATTGTATACAAATAACTTAAAATACTGCCTTCCAGTCAATTTGAATGGATCAAAGTCTGACAGTAATCATTTTTATATTTATTTTTTTTAATAATGCAAAGGTGAAAGCTTAAGTACCCATATATAATGGATTGTGATCATGGAACAAAAAGTCAGCCTTTCTTCGCGTGCGTACGATTATATTTATGGGAATATAGCACAAGGGAAATTGAAGGTCGGCCAATTCGTCAGCGAAGAGGCTATTGCAAGCAAGCTAAAAATAAGCAGGACACCAATACGGGAGAGTCTGATTGCACTTAACAAAGATGGGTTACTCGAGAAGACAGGTAGATCATATCGAGTGATCATTGCGTCACCTGATGATCTAATAGAGCTATATGAGGCCAGAAAGGTTATCGAAACAGAAAACGCAAGGCTCTGCGCAATGAGGATCAGCAGAGATCAGTTAGCCGATTTTAAAAAATTCATGTCAAATGTAGCTTCTGTCTACAAGGAAAGTGATGTGCAGTCTTTCAAGAAAGTTGATCTGGATGACCAGTTCCACAGTTTTATTGACAGAAACAGCGGTAACAAATATATGGAAAGATACAGCCAGGAAATCAGGAGAAAACTGAAAATAGTGAGACTCACTTTCTTCTCTGTCGTGGATGTTTCTGAAGAGGATTCCAGAGAACACGAATCAGTCTTCCAGGCCATAATTAATAGAGACCCTTCAAAAGCTTTCGAAGAAATGACAAAGCATGAGGAGAACGTGATCAATTTTGTTAAAAACCAGATACTTCCAACTCTCTATAAATTTTGATCATTTAAGTAAAAAATGGATAAGAGTTAAATCCGACCATAATATCAAAAAGAGTTGAAGAGCAACAGATTCCTTTCATTGCTTATGTTTGCTGACGCAGTTGTAATCGCCCTTGGAGGTTACATATTGAGAGTAAATAGGCTGGTTCCATTGGGACTGACTGTTGCGACATATGCTTCAGTGTTTGTGATACTGGTTGTTGCTTATTTTGTTCTAAGCGGAAATAAACGTGCACAGCTGTTGGGTTTTATACTGGGCTTTGTTGCAATTGCAATATCAACAAATCCGGCGCATATTTCAGCTCTCATGGAATTCGGAAGCATGGTTCCATTAAGTGAGGCCGATACAACAATGATACTGGGGTTCTATGTTCTACCAGTAATATATATTGTGAAATACGCAATATCCATCAGGACTTCAAGAAAAATGGAATCAATTTCCCAGCAGTGATCCCTGTAAAATTATTCATAAGAGAAGAACGGCAGAAAATTCTAACAATGCGCGTGAGAATTACCACCTCGCAAGATTGGGGATGAAGGCCAGCGAAAAGCTTATTATTATTCCTGGATATTGTGTTGTCCGCTGGCAGAAAGAAGCGAAAGTGGTCGGATTGCATATTGCTTCATGGGTGCCTGCATCCTTAAAGTCAGGTGGCTTAGGAAGGAAAGAGTACCTTCCCGTATAAGAAAGTTCAAGCCCATGGAGATTGCGCCAGCAACCCTTAAAGGGGAAGATCTCTGCTAAGGCAGGAAGACGAGATCACGAGCTAATCCCGATCACAGTCTGATGATGAGTAGGTTCCATGTTCAGGTTCTTTGAAAGTGCTGAAAATATATACGACTCCGTTTATGTGCAGGTTCTGTCCCATAAACTGGTATCATTTCTTGCAATAGTCGTAATATTTCTATCAAGAAAAATTGTAAGAGCACTGCATGGGGGGAGATTTACGGGAAGAAGCCTGGTCGTTGGACCATTGCTTTACGCAGTTTTCACAATAGTAGCAGATTATGGAATAGGCTTTCTGGAAACAATTTTCGTATTTCTTGCGTTTCTTTTTGGAATGTATATTTCGATTCACACCGGGAAAGGAGTAACATTCTATACTAAGAATAACCTCCCATATTACAAAAGGCCGCTCTGGGTCATAGGCGTATGGTCCATAGCATTCATAGGGAGAATGGCCATAATTTTCTTCTTCCCTGGCTACGATGATTCTTTCTTTTCGGTCCTGCTTGGGTTTGCCACAGGGTTAATAATAGGAGAAGCTTTGCAGATAGTCTGGCAGAACAGGCTTGTAGCCTCCAGTAAAAATGGAACACAGGAAAGCAAGTCTCTCTTTCTCAGCCTGGTAAAGAAATCGAAGTGAGAATTTCTTACCAAATGAAATCAGCAAAAGAGTTAGGGGTTGATAAAGTTCGTTATAAACTCATCAAAGGGAACAACCATTATACATTATCTCAAAACGTAAAAACATAATTGATCAGATGAGCGGTCTTTTGTAATATGGGAGGTTA
>JAKBQK010000408.1 GCA_021835265.1 Thermoplasmata archaeon | reverse complement strand
CCATAGAGGCTGTCAATGCATCATTTGGTGGAGATTTCTTTGATAGATCGTTTATAGTGGTTCATTTTGCACAACCTCTGATTAATCAAAATGGTTCATTTAATCTGGCTGAGATGCAGAAACTGTCAATCATAGAAAATACGACCGCGCATATGTCCGGTATTCAGGGTATATTCGGGCCTACATATCCCTATGGGAATTTTATATCTTTATCTACCATGCAATCGTACCCTAACAGTACTGCTCAATTGTATCTGAATCAGAGTCGTTCATTTATTGGCGCAAATTCGAGATATGCGGAGATCGTTTTCGAAACTTCTTCCCTTGCTTGGACTAATCCTGCTTCAATAACAGTTAACAACCTTAATAATGCGCTTTCTGCGAATACAAGCAGTCTTGGTTATACATACAATATAGGAGGTCTAACTGAAGGATTTTCAAATGCTTATTCAGTTACCGCTTCATCATTCGCTGAAATGATACCAATTCTTGCAATAGCCATATTTATAATCCTGCTAATTCAGTTAAGTTCCGTTTTAACGCCCATCAGGTTGATTCTAATGGTTATAGCATCAGTCATTATGTCACTGTCAATTTCATATATACTCTTCCATTATATTCAGCACCTTCCCTTGATTATATTTATGCCAATGTTCGCTTTCATAACATTATTGGCGGTGGGGCTAGATTATGATATCTTCATGATATCAAGAGTAAAGGAAGAGGTAATTAAGGGTAAGACTGAGAAAGAGGCAATAATTATTTCCGTAAAGGAGAATGGTGGGGTTATTGTCACTCTAGGAGCAGTGTTGGCAGTTACATTTGGCTCATTATACATTAGCACTTTAGGTATTATTCAGGAAATTGGAATGAGTCTTGCCATTGGTGTCCTCGTAGATACATTCATAACTTGGCCATTCTTTGTTCCCGCAGTGATGCTTATGTTGAAAAAATATAACTGGTGGCCATCCAAAATTGGAGGAAACAAGCAATGAATATATAATATTCATTCCACTTATCCATTTATTCAAGATTTTTTGGTGAAATTGATTGGATAGCAAAAAGAGAGCTTTAATCATCGGAAGTGGAATATTAGGAAATACTATTGCTTTCTGGATTTCTAGAAACCCAAAGGTCGATGTAACTGTTATGGAAAAAGAAGCAGATACTTCCCTTCATACAACATCTAGAAATACAGGTATGATCCACAGACCTTTTTATATGAATCCCGAAAAAAAAGCTATTTTGGCAAAATCAGCATCCATATCCTATCATCTATGGAAGACGTTTGCAAGGGATTTCAATATGCCATGGAATGAAGTTGGCACATTGGAAGTGGCAAAAAATGAACCACAGGTAAAAACACTGGAAAAGTACTCGAAATGGGCAATTAAG
Source organism: Thermoplasmata archaeon (assembly GCA_021835265.1). Next base: position 3,725 of record JAKBQK010000408.1, on the reverse strand, counting down.
AACGGATTGGAAGAAAAAGACATTGTCCTTCTCAATAAAGAGGAGGTCAATAATCTTGAAAAAAACGTTATTGCTCCCGGTGGTATTCTTTCCAGGACTGATACATCTACAGATTATGGGATTCTTTCAAGAAAAATATCAGAGATCAACAGAAAGAATGGGGTCAAATATCTGTTTAATGCAAACGTTAGGCGTATTGAAGATGAAAGGCAGTATATTGTGTATTCAGTTAATGGCTCAGAAAAGGAAGAGAAAATGAACTATGACCTCATTATAAATGCTGCAGGTAACAGGTCAATAGATCTGGCTCATCAGGTAGGTATCCACAAAGATATTTCCATTCTTTACTTCAGGGGAGAATATTGGAAAGTCGATAAAGACCTCAAAGGTTTCGTAGAGCGAAATATCTATTCGGTCGCAGATAACCCTGAATTTCCATTCCTTGATCCACATTTAATTATAAGGCCGGATGGTTCCCTGGAAATAGGTCCAAATGCTGTACCCGTAGGAGGGCCATATTCATATCGTGAAGGGAAGACAAAGAGTTTTCAGATTTTGCCATTACTCAAAAGGCCTCTTTCTCCAAAACTGAGCCTTTTCTTCAATTCTCAATTCTTGAACCTTGCAATGGGTGAATGGGCATCATCCATCAGTCAGAAAAAAATGATTCAAAGGATCAATTCGTTTATCCCCGGAATGGATTACAGAAAAGCAAGGACAAGAGGATTCTCAGGTATAAGGGGATCCCTTGTTGATAAGAATGGGTTCGTTCCCGAAACAATTGTGAGAACTACTGGGACATCAATTCATATTTTAAACTATAATTCACCGGGGGCAACAGGGGCACCGTATTTCTCATATTTGTTAATGAAATCTATACAAAAAAATGGTTTGCTTGGAGAGGATAAATATGATTTCCATAATCCACACAATATTTGGGAAAACGTTAATGAATTAGAATATGGACCAGAATTACTACTTTTCTGATTCTATATATTTCATTCACTTGCTTTCATTTCTTATTTTCGGATGTTCCAAGGAGATACATTGAGAATCCTAGAGCCCATATGAGATTTGGAATAACTATGAGTCTTTCCATGCCACCCTCACCCAATCCAAGGTGAATTTTTCCAATGAACAAGATTAAGGCTATTAGCCCAACACTTCCCAGAAACGCCCAAAACGCAGATATGAGATTTTTATTTCTATATAGGACTGCATAAGATGCCAAAGAGGAAAATAAAAATGCAAAAAGTGCAAAAATAAGATGTAAAGTTCCTATGTAATTCTCATTAATTATTCCCACTCCGGTAGAGCCAATTCCAGCAAGTATTAGAAAAATCATCAGCGGAAATGAATATTCCTTAAGCATTAAACCTGATAATATGAGTAATAAGCCCAGAACAATTATTGTTCCAGAGAAAACCCACCAATAGGGAGTATATGCAGGAACGCCAAGGTGGCTAATTGTATTGGAATGTATTGAATAGTTTGGCGCAAGAAACCCTGCTATATTTAAAAAAATTATAAACTGGGCCACTGCAATGAATAACACATATGCCACTATCTTAATATCTCGTTTAAAAAATTCCATAGTCAGATATTAATTTTATAGTATAAATATTTATGGAGGCATTTAAGTGTAGATGTGGTTTTTCCCTAATTATAAGCAAAATCAAACTGTTAAATATCAATAAATATACTTAAGAAATCATGATCAATGAATAAGGCACTATTTATCGACAGGGATGGAACAATCAATGTAGATTGCCCATATTGCAGTAAGCCTGAACAAATTAGAATTTACAAGGATGCAATTGATTTAATTAGAAGTTATAGAAAATTTGGTTTTTTAGTGATAGTTGTTAGTAATCAGTCCGGAATCGGTAGAAAATTATTCACAGAGAAAGATGTTTTGAAATTCAACGAAGCTTTAAACAATTGTTTAAAAAAATTTGACGCCGGTATAGATAAATTTTATTTTTGTCCTCACACACCTGAGGATAATTGCAGTTGCAGAAAGCCTGAAGACGGAATGATAAAAAGAGCAATGGCAGATAACGATATCGATCTCATTGGAAGTATATTCGTTGGAGATCGGGATGATATTGATGGTGAGCTTGCCAGGAAACTTAGCATGCACTATAAAATTTTAAACAGAACGGGAAATGAAAAGACAATTTCCTATGAGGAATGTCTAACAAAGTGAAATCTTCCAGAAGATAGAATAAATAAGCCATATGGAGGGTAAGCAGTCATTTCGTTCATATCCTATTTATATATTTAACATTAATTAATAAAAAATAGATGGGTTAGAACGTATTGTCGAAATTTTATCAAACCAATATAAATAACATTAATTTATTCAAAAACCATGGAAAAATTGTCGATGAAGGAAGTAATTGAACCCTTAAACCGGGATACTCTGCGCTATGCCCTGCGGATAAACGGTACTGTGAGGGCTTATTTTTCTGCATTTCTAAGAGAACAGGGTTATCTGGAAATCCCTCCCGTGATTTATTCAACGGCGACAGATCCATTAAATCACCCAGTGTTTGATACATCTTTTGAATATTATGGTGAAAAATATTCAATTACCAAGAGTATGATTTTTCATAAACAGATTGCAGTGCAGTACCTGAATAAAATTTTCGCTTTCTCCCCCAATGTAAGGCTTGAAACTTCTGACAGAGCTTCCACAGGACGACATCTTTCGGAATTTACCCAAATAGATATAGAATGTTTGAAAGCATCAAGAGATGATATGATATCTCTTGCTGAAGATATGATTGTGGGGGTAATTGCAGAGGTTAAGGAAAAAAACAAAACAGAGTTGAATTCATTAAAGAGGACATTGAATGTTCCAAAGAAGCCATTTGTCAGGATACGGTATGAAGATGCTTTCAGCGAATACGGTAAACAGTTTGAGGATTTGCTATCGGCCAAAATGACTGCTCCATTCTGGATAATAGACATACCGATAAAGGAAAGGGAATTTTATGACAGAGAAGACCCAAATAATGAAGGATTCCTTCTGGATATGGATCTTATCTATCCCGAGGGTTTTGGGGAAGCATCTTCAGGCGGCGAAAGGGAATTTGAAATAGAAAAAATTCTTAAGAGGGTGAAACTAAAGGGCCAAAGTACAGATCAATTCAGATGGTTCATTGAAGCTGCTTCAGGAGGCCTTCTCCCATCAGCCGGGTTTGGAATAGGTATTGAGCGTCTGGTGAGATATTTATGCGGTTTTCCACGTATAGATATGGTCACGCCCTTTCCAAAGATTCCTGGAAAACTCTCAATATAAGCAAAATTTCCATATATAGTAAAACTCTTTTACTCCGTAGACCATGTTTATTCATCGAAGGAATCATATATATGACACGCGAACTTGATGAAGACGGATACGATCTTGAGGAACCTCCAAGGAGAGTAATAAGTTCCAAGGGTTTTTCCCTTTTCATATGGTTAAAGGATCATCCGAAGTGGATGAAGAACCATCGAAAGTGGATTCTAAACAATATGCCAGAGGAAGAAGAACTAAATAATTCAGAAGACGAATAAAAAAGAAAATTTAAAGCATTTTAAGAAAATTACATGGCGTTGCTATTTTCAAGATTTTCAGATTATTTGAATCGGATGACGGATACATCCAAAAGGTTGGAATTAAAGCAAATATTATCCTCGCTATTTGTAGAGTCGGGATCAGATTTAAAGAAAGTCGT
>JAKBQK010000363.1 GCA_021835265.1 Thermoplasmata archaeon | reverse complement strand
GCTAATCATATCCTGACTGGAGCCCGTTAGGATACCTGACTACCCCATGCTCCCGTTAAGTTCTGTTTGCCTTTCTAGCCTTCTTAAGTCTTCTGATGCGCTTTTTTCTCCACTTCCAGCGCATTTTTCCTCTTTTCTTCCAATCTCTTGAACTTCTCTTCAATCAAGCACCTCATGCTGTGCAATAAACGGTATTTTTAATCCCCGGATCTGCCAATCGTGATTAAATCGTTTTATAAATATCTATTCGGTAAATTCTATTATTCGTTATTTCGGAAAAGTGGATTGCTCGGGTCCAGTTTGTATGCTTTTTCAAGGTCCTTTTTTGAATCCTCAAGTTTTTGCAATTTTTCAAGCAGATTGCCTCTTAAAAAATAGTATTCAGCTCTTTCCGGATTAAGCTCAATCAATCTATTGTATATAGTAAGTGCATCCTCATAGTAACCGGATGCCTCCATGAATTCTGCAGCTATCTGGAGCCAGCGAAGATCGTGGGGTCTCAGATCCAGTATCCTCCTGATATCGTTCAGCGATCTTTCAACCAAACCAAGTCTTTCGAGTACCTTTACCCTATCATAAAGTATCTCAGGGCTGAAAGGGTTGTGTTCAACCAGAAAATCGTAATCCTTCAGTGCTGATTCAAATTTCTCAACTTCTGTCAAAAGCTCTGCTCTGCTCATTCTGTATGTTGGATTTTCAGGATTAAGTTTCACTGCTTCACCACAGGCTAAAATAGCACCATCAAGATTTTCATGGTCTCTTAAAAAATCAGCTTTTTTCCAGTAAAGTTCAGGATCATAAGGATCTATCTCTATTGTGTCATTATATGTATCGAGGGCTTCGTTAAGTTGACCTGAATTGATCAGGCTGTCTATTTTACGAAGCCTGAACTCCATATTCTTTGGCTGAAGGATGATAAGTTTATCCAGGTATTCAACGGACTCCTTGAACTTACCGAGTTTTTCCATAATGGAAACGATTGAATTGATATAACTCACGTTACGTGGATCCCCCTGATGTGCCTTTATGAAGAGGTCTAAAGCTGCAGGAAGATTTCCCTCGGCGACAGCAACATGCGCTTTTCTGTTCAAAAATAAAGGATTTTCCATTTCGTCTAAAAGCATAATATTTTCCAGTTAAAAACACTTGTTTATATTTGGACTTTGAAAAGTATGCAGAATAATAATCGTGAAGATTAGATATCATCTGAACAAGCAGCTCATTGTAAAAAAACAATCTCTTATGACCCCTCTATTCCTTTGAACTGTTTTGAGGAATGACTCGGCCCACATACATAGTAAGAAAAGGTTTAATCAGATACTTAAAAAGTAAGAGATCTATCCAAAACCTTTCATCGAAATCCTTTTTAGTTGCTTCCGCTGGTTCCGTAATAGAATTTACTGAATACTTCGTTCCACACAGTTTTATAGATCGGGAACAATGTCATTTACCTGTAGACGCGAAAGATTAATTTGGACACAGTAAACCTAATTCGCCTTTTAAAATAAAAGAATGTTTCTAAAAATGGTAAAACATAATGATAATCTTTGCCTGCCCCTGTGACTTTTAGATAGTCCATTTTAACTGATCGCTGAGAAACCGTTGCGTGACAAATGAGATTTTAGTTAAAATGATTTAAAACTAGTCAAAATTTTGCATAATTCACTTACTTAACTACTTATACAGGGATGAGAAGGATTAATGGTATACCACGGAAATTATTTGAATATTACATTTGGATTGTCCATCCTACTTTTAAAGAACCTTTCAGTATTTTTGTCCAGGAAGTAAACATAACATCCTTCTATTCCCCTGGACAGCAGTATTCTATAGGAATTTTTAACAAGTTCAAGGTACCTGTTTTTTGATCTTTTGAGAGGAAGGTCATAGGAATTTTCAGGATGCCCCTCCCAGGTTTGTTTGTCGAGATCATATATCAGATCGTTACCAAAGATTACACCAATGTAATCAAATTCAAACCCTTGTGCTGTGTACACACACCCTATCTGATTAAAGCCATTAGGATCGTGTGCCCATAATTTCTCGGAAGGAATGCCAACCGCTAATTTTCTATTTCCGATATCAGATTTTGCGTTCCAAGGCCTCATGTACGAGCCAATCACCACATCTGATACGAGTGTACCGTCCTCCTTCGGTGCCGACCATGGCCAACAAAATCCGGCAGCTAATCTTGCTTTCTTACCCATTTTACCTTTTTCCACAATAGCTCTTTCCAGACTTTCAGGGGAATCAAAAATCCTAAAATCAAATTGTTCTTCTCCCGACCAAATTACATTTGCGGTTCGCTCTATTCCAAGCGTATTGTTAATCCAATTCACAAAGGCATCAGACCCCTGGCAACGGAACTGGGCTTCAAGACGAATCTTTATAATGTTAACGTTTAGACTAGAAGCGTGGGTCTCAATATAGGATGTGGAACCAACCTCTTCAGGTCTTACTATCTGGTGGTTATCCACGAAAAAAACAGAGACTTTGGAAGATCTAATAAGTTGATCAACGATCGGAGTGTTGTTCCTCTCACTAGACCGGGTGAATCTACTCCTGTCTCTTTCCCACATTCTGTGTGCCTCATCTGCGATGATAACATCAACTTCATTCTCTAAAGCCTTACCGTATTGGTTGAAGTGCCGAACCTGAAATGAACTCCTGCTGCCTAGTATATACCTGAGAGTTGCGGTAAAAGCCCTTGATCCTGTCACGTAGTGTGTGTTATAATGCTCTCTGGAGAGATCGCCCATTAAGTTCATAGCTATGACGGATTTTCCTGTTCCTGGACCACCCTGCACGATTATTGCTGATTTGCGGCCTTTAAGAACACCTTCCTTCACTGCCTCTTTGACCATATCGTACACAACAAGCTGGTCATCAAGGAGAGTGTATTCCTTCAAGCCCTGAATAACGCCTGAGATATAATCCATCAATTTCTTGCTGGGCTTGAATTTACTATTTTCAATTCTATTTAAAACTTCGACGCCGCCACCAAAGGATAATCTCTTATTTAAAAAAGAACAAAGATCTCTTACTTGATCCTTCGTGAAGAGTGGGAAATTTTCAAGATAGAATCTAAATTTACCGTCAAAAATTACGTCGCCTTGGATAAGAGGATAATTGTGAAGGTACGAACATGCGCTGAGAATTACCGGAAAGTTCCCTTCGTAAAATGTAGACTGATAATCTTGAAGATATTCTTTGTACTGGCCGACCTGGACGGACGGGTGCAATACGTCTCTCTCAGAAAGACCAATCCATGTTACAACTTCTCTCTCCCCGACTGATGGCATAGCTTTCTGCCATTGCTTCAACTCAACGATTACAGCATTGTCTCTCATTTGCGAGTCCCTGCCACAGACAAGACAATCTAACCTTTTCGATGTCTGCGGGAGCTGATACTCGAGAATTATTCCATGGTCAGTCAGGTTGGCCAATTGAAAAACAGTTGAAATAGCCCTCAGTGAATTTTGCCATGAATTTATCTCTGCAATATTGGGATAATAATGAAAGTATTCGAAGAAACTATTTCTGAGTTTATCAGCAATTCTATTGTAGGCGGTATCTTCACTAAACTGAGAAATTGTTCCAGAATATAGACGCATTCCTAATATTGGTACTATCTCAAAGTATAAATATTATTTCATAAATTTCTATTAGAGACCTGCCCAAGACTTGGAAAGAAACCCAAATTTGTGGCCTTATTCTGGTTCATGAACCTTTCCCATTTCGAATCATCTGAACAATACACGGGTGGTCTTACATGCCATGAAACGTCCTACTGTTATGGAAGATTATCGACCACTTCATAGGTTTGGGATTATAATTGAAAATTATATCCCACCGGTTGTACACAACCTAGACGAGATGGTTTTCCACGATGATAGGAAGAGAAAGCACAAAGTTATGTAGGTACCCTTGGTTCTCATACCTTTGCAGATGTCAGGCATATAAAACGAACCTAGCAGATTATTCCTGAAAAACTATATGGAATACATTGAAATAATTGGAATCGAAGAGGCTCCTTCATTCCGGGCACTTTTCATAAGGCCAAGATTATTTGATACAGATGCAATAAAAGAGAAGATCATATTTCGGCTTGCAATGGAAAACATTGCAACCATTGAAATATAAATACATGTATTCAACACCAGTAAGAAGAAAGTTAAGGGGAAATTACGGAGATCCAGAATCAAGATGGTATGAGCCAACAAAGATCTTGTCAGAAGGTAGAAAATATCATATGGCTACTGATGCGGACCGCACATAATGGTGGACGGGATCATAAAAAGTGGAATCCGCATGACTCTATGCTATCAAAAATTAAACCTGGAGAGAACCCAAGTGAGATAAAGAAAATCGTCAGTTGTTAAAAAATAAGATACAACATTGGTTTAAGATAAAAATTCAAGATGATAGCCCAAATTCCTTCGCTCCGATTGCGTAAATATGTTTGTTGAGAATAAAGTATTATACCTATGTCTCAACAAAATTTTGTTAACAGGGTTGAAGAAATAGATATTTTCGCACATTCTAAAATACGCGGAGAATTGCTTTTCGCTGAATGCAAGTAGACAAAAAACCCTTTGTAAATGGATGTCGTTGAAGATCTTAAAGATAGAGTCTGAAACTCTGAAAAAACAATTTCCTTAGAAAAAACATACGTATAGTGTTTTTTTTTTTGAAAGGTGGCTTTAAGGTAATTATAAAGAACTGAGCGATGACACTATCTTAATGGGGCCCCCAGACATACAGAAATTTATCCCAAAGGAATTTCGAGAACTAAAAAATTTGCCGATATGGATTCAAGCACAGTTTAAGGCTGTGTTATCATGCACACATGTCTCTAATAACTCTCTATTCTCAAACCTTCTATATCATTAAAATGCTTTATATTGCGCGTTATCAGAATCTCGTTTCTTCTCAAACATATACCCGCAATCATAGAATCTTCTGGTTCTATTGTTGATCCATGTTTTCTTTTTTGTGCAGAGATCCTTCCAGCTTCTTTTGCAGAATCTCCATCAAAACTTATTATTGAGAGTCCGTTTAGTATTCGATTTATCTTATTTCTCTCTTGATCCTGTTTAATGCTAAGGGCCACACCAACGAATAACTC
>JAKBQK010000513.1 GCA_021835265.1 Thermoplasmata archaeon | reverse complement strand
TGGATGAGGGTAAAAGATACTGGGAAAGCTGGTATTCATGGGTCATGCATTCATCAGTATATGCAATGAAGGATGCTGCAAGAATGATGAAGGTTCATATTGGAAACATAATGAACTATTTCACACACCATATAACAAATGCAAGGGCTGAGGGAATCAATTCAAAGATTGCACTCATAGAGAAGATGGCTTTCGGTTACAGAAACAGGGAAAACCTGAAGACTGCAATATATTTCAGGTGTGGTAATCTGGATCTTTATCCATGAACCCACACAAAAGTACGATGACCCATAAAATTAAATAAAGTTGAAAGAGCATCCTATTATCTGACTTCGGATTAGTTTGTCAATTCTTGTATAATATTTTCATAATTTATTATCACATTATTTTTAGGAAGGGGACCAGAGGAATTAATGGCAGGAATGTATAGAAAGGAAATGAATCACTGTTTCCGTTCCAGTTAGGCTGGGTAAAGTTCAATCTCTGAAAGAACACCAACTAACACCCCATCAGTGAGATGCTGTAAGTTTCCAGGAGGTAGAAGAGCCAGTGTATCTGCCCAGTGAGAAGTTGTGCACAAGTTGTACAAAATTTACGATGGGAACAACCTACAGAACAACAATCAAATGTAGGAAACTTTCTTAAATTCTTATTTACGACAAAAGCTGTCATATCTTTTCTGCAAAATGCCATAGATCATGCCCTGGCCACAATTCCATGCATGGCTCCAATTTTGGTGTATTATATTGTTTGAAAAGCTTATAAATACGCAAAATGGGATGTGAAACCTACACTGCAGTGGAAAGTTTGACACTGAAATACAGAAAGATCTATTCACTGCAGAAATTGAATCCCAAATGGAAAGGGTTGATGGCATATTGGAAAAGCGTCATGAAATATCCTTAGTTGAAATACATAATGTGTTCTTTATAATTCATTGTTTTCAATGAGAAATGACGTTAAAGCCAAATATCTACAAATCAACATACAATTACCTTACCTTTGACCAATAACTACTTACCCAAGCCTACTATATATGTATACAACACATTGCTATTATTATATGGAATTAATGGTTCATATCCAGATTTCCATATCTTTTAGGGGATGTTGCGTATATCATACAGGTCAGATAATCGTATACAAATGATAAAACTTTGAATAAAAAGAGATGAAATTTAAATGAGATCAATATATAATTTCCCAGGAGTCTTTAGGTTAACGCATAGTTTAAAGAACGTGCTGTTACCTAGATCAACTCTGGAAAATAATAGCTGCCAGGGCAGAGAATCCCAAAATTACCAGATATGCCAAATCCAAGTGAAAGTTTTAAAAAATACGGAAAGAAACATTAGACATTTTCAGTTTAGGGGTTATTTCAGTCCATTTTCCAGAAATAAATACCAGAAATATCCGGAACGGATAACAGGGTCACTCATAAAGGGATGGAACGGAACTGGATCTCACAATGTCAAAATCCAATTCGAAGAAGACCTAGGAAGATGGGATTCCAGGACCGAGATATTGGAACATTGTAAAGTACAGCCTGCAATAACAGTCAGCCATAGCAATTATCCAGAGCGAGAATTGAGGGGGCATAATTGATTCGATCTTTTGGGTACGACACCCACATACACAATCTTGTACTGTTTCAGATCGCCTATGATTTTACATTGATAGGAAGCAAAGTAAAAGTAGATTATACAAATGGGGAAAACGGGAATCTAAGAGTTGACCGTTATGATGGGCTTTTACTTATCAAGGCCCTGTCTCAAACCGGATCGTTCCCTATTACCTCTGAAGAAGTCTCCAATATGGCTAATTTCAGGGATGCCCTGCTCTGCCTCCTTGATGGTGACGGTAAGATGCAAATATATCAGATTTCAGTGGATAACATAATTTTAATATGCAAAAATTGGAAAATTCGACATCCTGATGAGGTTAAGTGGGTAACACCCGAAGAGTACTTTCATTTCAAAAGGGACTTTTTTATATTGTGATGATCGACAATTTATCAATTTTTACCAATGTCACTGTTTAGTAAGAGTGGTTACGGGTGTCAAGGTTCTTTCAGAGATATTTAGGTTTCCTTCTATTTTGAAGCCAAACAGAAGGCTAACTGTGGTACCTCCTGCAAGGTTGAGATCAAATGAGTTTAATGTATGGTTGGATGTAAGAGATAGCTTGTGATAAGATCCTGAAACACCAATATAAGCACTTACAATATACAGCGTGAAGTATGAATAGTTATGGGAAGGTAGATTGATTTCATCTATGAGTCCAGGAGATGAGAAATTGTCCAGATACAGGTCTGTTTTCTTGTTTATTGAATGATTTGACCAAGTAACTCCATTATAGACACCGATCATAGAGAGTGTAAGGTATATCCCGGTAACATTTGGAACTTCATCGGATGCAATGTAAAAATCTATTTTCCCGGTTGTCTCCTTTTCGTAGTTTCTGTAAATAAAAACTCCTGCTGCTGACGCAACTACTATTATGGATACGATTATTGAAATTACTTTGAATCCGAGGTGCATTCTGAAGTCAATGCAAATTTTACTAATTAATATTTCAAGCCTTTTCATGTAATTATTTGAACAGACGCAGAACTTCATTATATAGCTCTAAACTTTCTTATACATAACCATAATGGGGTCCGATGGAAAGCAACTTTGCAGTTTACACAAAGGATCTGGTTAAGGTATACGATGGCGGCAAAGTTGCTGTTGATAAACTTAACCTTGAAATCAAGTACAATGAGATTTATGGTCTTCTGGGGAAAAATGGAGCCGGCAAATCAACCACCATAAAGATACTAACGACACTTATGAACCCAACATCGGGAGAAGCACAGGTCCTGGGTATGGATGTAAGAAAAAGGGCAAATGCAATCAGAAAACGAATAGGGGTGGTTCAGCAGGACGAATCTTTCGACTTCACCACAGTAGAAAACAACCTAAAAGTCTATTCAATGCTGTGGGAAGTGGACAGGGAAACTGCTAAGACAAGGATAAATGAAATGATGGATCTTTTCGACCTTGAGGAGGTAAGGAAAAAGAGAGCTTTTGAGATATCCGGAGGACAGAAAAAGAGGCTTCAGGTTGCAAGGGAATTCCTTCACGACATGGATTTAGTCTTTCTGGACGAACCCACAGTTGGAATGGATCCAGAGATGAGGAGAAGGGTCCTTGATTATATTACTCACAGGGCACATGGCGGGCTGACTGTTTTGTTCACAACCCAGATACTGGAAGAAGCCGATTACATCTGCGATAGAATTGGGATAATGGTCGATGGAAATATAAGGGCAGAAGGGACTTCCAGATTCCTTAAAGAAAAATTCGGAAGGCTCAAGGAGATTCACGTCAGGCTTTCAGGGGACAGCAACAAGGATGAAAAACAGAAAGTGGTTGACGAGATTTCTTCCATAGAGGGAATTGAGGAAGCAAGACTGGATGGAAATTCAATTTTCGTGCTTGGATATGAGATATCCAGAAAAATTGCAAAGATAGCAATGGTGTTTGAGAGGCACGACCTGGGAATAGAATCCATGGAAAGTTCTGAACCTTCTCTGGACGAGGTATTCCTTAAGGTGGTGAATTCCTGATGAAAACCCCTTCATTCATAAGGCTGGCAATAAGGAATATAGTGGTAAATACAGACCCAGGTACAATATTCTTCATGCTGGGCCTACCGGCGTTTTATTTTCTTGTACTTGGTACCATGTTTCAGAGCATAGTTCCCGGAGTAACAGTCAACGGAACAGTAGTAAGCTATACTAAATTCCTTGCCCCCGGAATAATAGGAATGCAAGCTCTCACTGCTGGAAATATAGGAGGTAGCATGCTCTGGTCTGACAGGAGATGGCATATGTTTGAACAACTGATGGTTGGTCCTTTCAGGAGGCTTGATTATCTTCTGGGAATACTGGTAATTTCCACTGTGTTCACATTTGGAGGAAGTGCCATTATGCTAATCCTGGCCCATTTTGTCTCCGGGTCATTCATACTAACTGCACCATCACTGGCATTCACTTTTATGGCTCTTATTCTCGGTTCATTCCTTTTCACTTCAGTATTCCTTATAATTGCAATTCTTGTCAGGACTCTTCAGACCTATAATGTACTAACAATTCTCATTTACTTCTTCCTTGACTTTGCGAGCACGGCTTTCTATCCCATAACAGATGCGACACCAGTTGCACTGAGGGATATCTCAATGGTAAACCCGCTCAGTTACATCACTAACATAATAAGATCTTCAATAGATTCCGGATATGTGAATTCGGTTCTCACAGAATCTCTGATTCTATTTGTAACAACAGCCGTGATAATGTTCATATCCCTGAGAATGTACAGCAGACTTAAGACCGTTGCCTGATCCAGCCTGAAATTAACTCCCATTTATTCCAAAATGCCATATAGAGGAAAAATAGTGGAGATCTTTAAAACACCCCCTGCAACTGAAGTCAAGGTCCCATGAACACATATAAGGAAAATACCCCAGGCATGAAGAGAATGGAAAATATGGAATTGTTCATACAAACTACGGAAGTTTGATTGAAAAATGATAATGTTATTGAGAACTGCAGATATTTCCTTTTAAATTTATCATTAAATCAACTATATTACTCACTAGACCAGGGCTATGGGCAAGATTGATTACTTCATTGGAAAATATCTCAGATATGCAAGGAAATACAAAAAAGGCATTGGATTTAACCTTTCCGAGCAGGAATTCCCCTTTCGCAGGAGAGAGTTGAAAGCGATCGAATACTTATTATCTCTCCATGTACATCCATCTGTCCACTGGCAGACCGACGTGAAAGGGATAGGATTGCATAATGATTCGCGGGTGCCTTTTTGTACAACATGGATGGCTTGGCATGAGGGGCAGAGCACCTTCGCATGGAGGGTTATTCAAGCCCATTGAGAATCCGTGATCAACCTTTGAAGTGGCAAGATCCTGAGAAAGCTGTGGGAGGAGGTCACAAGAGACTGCAAGGAAGATAGAAAAATGCCATCTCTAAAAGCCACCTGAAAATAATTTCAAGAATTAATGCAGAGCAATCTTAAAAAGATTAGGGGATAGAACAATGAAAATCAGATTTTTGGATATTTAGATTTAAACCAA
>JAKBQK010000428.1 GCA_021835265.1 Thermoplasmata archaeon | reverse complement strand
ATGCTGACACTCCACCAGAATCCTTCTTCTGTGGTGCAGCATTCTATTGATTCCATTGGGAACCGTGCCAAGACTATCAAGAAGGAGAAAAATTTCCCTTCACTGGTGATGCACCAGGTATTTGATTTTTCTGTGGATTCTTTCTTCAGCGCACTTTCTGACATGGAGAACTGGCTTGTTTCGGTCAGGGTTGATCTGCTGGACTTTGATAATATCACATCCAAGGAGCTTAATGACCTGAAAAATATAATGGCCTTCATTTCCCGGGCCAGATCGGAGATGGGAAATCTTAGGATCACCTTAACACAGCACAGGGATGTGATGTCCCTTGCACAGAATGATGCAATAAAGTTTCTGTCCCATGATCTGTCCCATGATTTCAGGGATATCTATGACCATACATTCCAGATGATTGAGGCCCTTGATTCGTATACTCTCAGGGCAGGCGATATCCGGGATTTGTATTTCACCCTTAGATCAGCGTATACCGATAATATACTGAGGTTGCTGACCTTAGTGGCCACCATATTCCTTCCACTTACATTCCTGACAGGTTTCTATGGAATGAACTTCACAAAAGGATTTTACGAGCCTGCTTCATCTTCTATCTATGGATTCTATGGAATGGTAGTGGTCATGCTGCTTATTTCCTCAGTACTGCTTTTAATTTTCAGAAAACGTGGCTGGGTATAAAACCATAATTATATTTATTCTCAAGTTTAAAAGAACTATTACTTTGGACAATATGTATCATTATAGTTAAATCTCTAATCCAAGTATATTGAGTCATACTTCATCTTATATTGTAATATATTCCTTCAGGTAAAATCCTCTTGAATCTAAATTCACAACAAATAAACTTAACATTTACATAATTCTCATGAACTTTAACAAATAGAAGTGGATTCGCTCAATAATTTTGAAACGAGCACTTTGATTTATATAAAGCATTTTCAGTTTAAGGAAATTAAAAGAGCATCTCCAAGAGAATAGAAAAAATTCCATGAAAATAGAATATAAATTGCGTGGACCTTTCGTTCTATTTAGCCTTTATCAAGAATGATTTACTTTCCTTACTTATCTATCTACGATTTAGAAACGAATCTACTGTTCATTCTCAATTTAAATAGATAATTGATTATGTTGATATATGAGACATATGTATTGTTAGATTTAATATAATTAAAAGTGTTTGACATAAATGGATAAAACTCAGGCGATGAGAAAATTTGTCAAAGAGAACATCCTTAAACTTACTTCTGCAGAATGTGATAAGGAGGTAGAAAAACAACTAAGAAGGGATTTTGCAGAAAAAAATAGGTTAAGAACTGCCTCAAGATTTACAGCAAATGATGTTGCAGAAGAAATCGTGAAATACTTGCTAAGGACTCGTGTACTAGATTTGAATGAGTTTATGCAAGAGACCGCAAAAATTAAATTTATCAATCAACACTTTAACGAACAGAAACTAGGAACCCTCTTCAATACTTACAAAGATTCCAATAATAAGTTGATTTTAAACGTTGACGATTTACGTAATTTGCACAATAAACAATTCATACTAAAAATTGAGGAGGAATTTAAGAAGAAAGCTAATGAGAGAAGTAATGAAGAAAGTGAAGATCTAAGACGGGAGGTTGATTACTTAAGACAACAATTAGAGGAAAAAGATAAACAACTCAGTAAATATGATAGTGATCTCAAAGTACCAATTGAATTCAAAATAGAAGACCTAGAGAGACAAATAGTACAATCAGAATTACCAATTCAAGGAGCTACGAATTCCCATTGGTGGCAGATCTTGGGATTATCACAGAATCCTTTCGAAACAAATCAAGGACTATATTGGTTATCTAAGGAGAAGTATGATGATGTGGTTGTGCAGACTCCTTTGATAAAGAAATATGCTGATGACATTTCCCGTAATCCTGACAGTTTTTCAAATAAAACTATAATCCTTGCTGGTGAATTTGGATCTGGAAAAACTACTGTTTTTCAATATTTGACAAATCCTGCTACAGTTGCAGGATTAATGTGCGTATATATAATTATGAATCCATCTCCGAGTGTATCAAATCTGACAAATATTTTTCTTGAACAACTTTTAGATAACCTTTCAGAAGTTTATTTTCAAATATATCACACAGATCCTAGGTCAAAGCGACCTTCTGGTAACTTATATAATGATTGCCTAGAACTTTTAAGATTACTTGGGAATGATGCACCAAAAGGTTTTTTGGTATTTGTGGATGGACTACACAAAACAGATTCTTACTTTGAACAAGTGCTAGAATTTCTGAAACAACTACAGAATGTTCAAGAATATTTTGCCAATAAGTCGATCAAACTTGGAACAATTGTGGCAGGTTCAAGGTTATGGGAAAATGAATTTGCAAGAAGACCATCCCTCTCAGGGAGTTTCTACAGGATAGACAGTATTCCTCATCTAACAGAAGAACTAGCTCTAGAGGCAGTTAAAAAAAGGATAAACTCGTTTTCTACAAGGAATGATGAAACAATTAGAATTGAAGAAAGTGGGCTAAAACAAGCATTCAAAGTTCTGAATGAAAGACTGAAAAAAGAAATTACATTTCGAGACTACCTAGATCATATTCGAGAACGACTAGACTTGAATCAATTTGAAGAAATTGGCCTTTCTGTCAAAGTACATGTAGAGACTGTTGACATCGTAAGAGCAAGCATAAAGAGAAGCCAAATAAACGATCAGTATTTATCTTTGCTTTCTGAAGTTGAGAGTAGTATTAAACTACGTAAAGCGTTCCAACTTGTGTTGACATCTATATATAGGAAAGGTGCGTCAGAAACAGAACAGATATACCTAAATTACAAGCCCGTCTTTATCCTGTTAAAAAAACATGATTTGTTGGTCCAAAAGAAAAGTACAACAGAACCAACGTTTAAGTGGCATCTTTCAGATGAGTTTATGAGGACTATTGTTCAGATATGTGATAATCTTAAACTAAAACCAGGAAGAGTTTTGTTCGCTGCATTTGAACAAGAAACTTTGTCTCAATCTTCAGAGGCTGAGACTATCTATGGAGGAGTGTTAAGTACAATAGTTGATTTTAAGAACTCTTGGACTGACTCTTTCCCAGAAATTGCAAATTTGCTAAAATTATCTGCAGTAGCAATTACACAAGTGAACAATAACATAAGAAACAACCAACCTACAAACTCCGATAATTTCAAGCTTCCTTTGAAGTGGTTAGCTGAAGCAATTAATAGAATTATTTATGCAAATCATAATGAAAATGAAGATCAATGGCTCCTGTTTTCAAAGTCATGGGCTATCCCAGAAAATATAGATGAACTTTCAAAGTATGCCTTTGGTGATTTTGAAATTCCGGATAATCGTTCTCAATTGTACGGTTTTCTCCACAATCACACAAAAGCTTTGAGTCAGCTGTCAAAAATACTTTCTGATCAAGTGAAAGGAGAAGGAATATCCAGGTTGAATGGAAGAGAATTGACTGTGACCCAGTTTCAAAAAATTCACTCACTAAGAATGAAGTTTCTTTCCCAAATGTATGAGGAAGTTGTAGACGGGGTTTGCAGTTTACTTGAGGAAAATATTAGAGAAGTGTTTTACCCATGTATGAGAGCTCTTTGGGGCAATGATTCTATAAAATTAATTCCTGATGAAGTTAGAAAAAGAATTTCTGAATTATCAAGCCGCGGAAATTTCCAAACAAGGAGAGATTCAGACGAAAACTTTTTCTACGACATGGCAAGAGGGGAATATACAGAAGTTCTATCTGTTAAAGACATAAGAAAGGGACTTTTCTCAGAAATCATCAAAACAGATGATTTTGAGAAATTCAAAAATTATTTAAATCTCTCATTCTCACTAGACAATAGGGTTGCTCACAGAGACCGGAAGAAGTATTTTAGTCAACACTCAACAGAGATAGGAGATATATTAAAGGACTTACCAAAAAATCTTGAAATTTTTCATAAGTTAACTCAAGAATTTCTTATGAACTGCGATGTTCAACAGAAGGTAGCAAATGGAACGTTGATCACTAAATTTAAACCTTCTTTGAGTTTCTCTTTTCCCTCAAAAGAGTTTACAGTGACCAAAGATACGATAGATAAAATTACCCAAACGTTACTTGAGTCAATTATGTACTCTGGAATTGCACCTCAGAACTTAAACGAAATTTTTTCATATAGCAAGCAGGAACCTGAGAGTTTAATATCCGTATTTAGAGCTCTTCTTGCAGAAGGTCATATTTTAATTTTTATCGATATTTTCAAACCTATAGAAATTCGCATTACTGATAAGGGTAGGGAACTTATGACGAAGTACAACAAATTGTTTAATACTTAATTTTTCATTTTTGTCTTATTTAACAAAATACTATATTGCATTAAATCCGGTTTTAAATAGACATGTTCTTACACGTTTCAGATTTTTAATGGAAAAATCAAGACTTTTTTTTACGGAGAGTGTAAAAACATAGATTTATAAGAAGGGACACAGGAATTCAAAATTTGCAGAAAGAAGAAGTAATTCAATAGACTTTTACTCTCCAAATTAAAGAATGAAGCTTAAAAGTAATTTATTTCTGAACCCGAAAAAATGGGTGTGATCAACTGTTTAGGAGTTATGGAGAAATTGATTAGTGAATTTGCACAAAATGCCAACAATATCATTAAATAAGCCAAAATTAGAATAGAATGCTCTGCTAATGTCTAAAATCGGAATAGGAGATCAATTCACTTATGAATATTCGACTCATTTAGCGTTTCCTAAGAGAATCAGCGGTTATTTAGAATACGCTTTCTTACTATTTGGGTTTGAATTTTCACTCACCTCAAATTGTGTACAAAGTTTCTTTTTGTGTGATTCTGATACTGTTCAAAACTTTCATTGATATGATGAAAACTCATTTTTCTTTGTACACTCTTGTTCTCCATACTGCATAAATTCAACCTCCTTCATTTAATAACATATCTTAACTGGTTTTTCCATGCTGAAGATCATAATGGAAGTTCTATGGTAAGAATTAAACATTATTCATCCCCTGGCAAAAAATAATGTTAAGATTTTTACCAGTTCAAAATCATTCCGTTTTAACCTCAACATAAAAATCTTCTGTTGGATTTTTTTTCCTA
>JAKBQK010000045.1 GCA_021835265.1 Thermoplasmata archaeon | reverse complement strand
ATCCTCCCAGTCCTGAATAACTATCTCACAGAAATATTATGAGGGATTCGATCTTTTTCTAGGGCATAACGATTCTTTGAAATTTCTGAAAACCGTTCCAGATAAATCTGTCAAGTTGATTGTTACTTCTCCTCCATACAACATTGGGAAAGTATATGAGGAACGAGTTAAACTTGATGAATACCTGGATTACCAGTCACAGGTAGCTAAGGAGTGTGTGAGAATTTTAAGGGATGACGGGAGTATTGCATGGGAGGTTGGAAATTATGTTTATAATAAGGAGATTTTCCCTTTAGATTTCTTCTTTTACAGAATATTCAAGGAACAAAACAATATGCACATGAGAAACAGGATAATCTGGAGAATAGAACACGGATTGCACGCGTCACTCAGGTTTTCAGGACGCTATGAAACGATATCATGGTTTACCAAGACCGATAATTACACATTCAATCTTGATCCGGTTCGTATTCCTCAAAAATATCCCGGTAAAACTCATTATAAGGAAGGAAAAAACTACGGGAAACCTTCAGGGAATCCCTTAGGCAAGAATCCGGGCGATGTCTGGGACATAGTTATTCAGGACTGGGAGGATCAAATATGGAATATTCCAAATGTCAAGGCCAATCACCCTGAGAAGACGGAACATCCCGCACAGTTCCCAATTGAACTTGTTCAGAGATTGATCCTTGCCCTGACAGATGAGAATGATACAGTTCTTGATCCGTTTGGAGGAGTTGGATCTTCTGCACTTGCTTCATTACTCCTGAACAGAAAGGCAATAAGCGTGGAACGAGACGAGAATTACATTAATACCACAATAGAAAGAGTAAAAGCAATGGCAAATGGCACCCTTAAAATACGAAAGTTGGGTACAAAGGTCTATGTTCCAACAGGTAGAGAGAAATTTTAAAGATACCGGAGAGTTGGTTAAGCAATGAAAGTAGTGAATGAGTTTTCTCAAAAAGGCGGAAAGGAGTTCATATCAAAAAACTTTCCGACAGAACTGCGGGAAGTTTATGACGTAATAGGAAGCATTGATTTGCAGCAATTTAAGACCAAGATCAGCAAGGAGAAAACAATGCCGGGCCAGATGCTCTACAGCCCCCCTGCACTGAACAGGGCATACAAGGAGAAATTCAATTCACTCGGATGGCATGAGTTCAGAATTAAACTTCCCTTTGGACACGGTGCGTTCAGGGAAATGGATTTTGTAAAGAATCGTCTGGGGGTGGAGGTCCAGTTCGGGAAGTATGCATTTATGGCATACAATGTCTCAGCAAAGATGACCATATTCCATAATCATAATGTAATTGATGCTGGCATTGAAATCGTGCCCATGAAACACATGGCAGATCAGATGTCCTCAGGTGTATCTTATTTTGAGCAGATTAAATGGGATCTGGAGAACAGAGGGGTTGCGGATATTGACATTCCAGTAATAGTGATGGGGATTGACGGGTAAAGGAAATAAAAAATTAACCAAACGATGGTTCTATATTATTGTAACGCTCACTTATGTTATAATCGCAATAATATCTCTTACTCTATTCTTTTTAAAATTTGATATTACCACAATACTTTCATTTCTGGGAGTTGCAGTATCTCCATCTGCTCCTGCTTTTTTGGCCATATTTCTGTCTCAATACAGCGCTCAAGCAGAAGATACTCAGAAAGGGGAACGTCTTAAGGATATTCAGATAAAAAAGGAGATAAGTATGGCGTTTATCCGTCACTATAGAGACGTAAAAAAGGAACTTGAGCAATTGCCCAATAAAATCCGGACTTATTCCCGACATCGTAGTTTGCTCATAGGTATTCACCTCGAAGAATGGAACATGTCTATTATAGATAAAGCCAGAATCAATAATGTGGAAAAAGCTATCCTCCATTTTGAAGCTTGTAATCCTGGATTCCTTCATTGCATCTTCGATTATGCCTGAATCGTGGAGCTTCCTGTCATTCCATCCCTTCCTGTAGCCTTCTTTTTTTGCCGCATCTATAACGGAGTCATCAATGTTGACAAGTGTTCCTTTCACGTTCATTGTAACGCTTCAGATATTTTCTGTATAAAAGCCGTCCTATCTCGCTGCAAAATGAGAAAAAGAGAATTTATGGAAACTTCAGTATACCGATGGTGAGACCATTTAAAGAAGAGAGAATTACGAAATATTGATATGTGAAACCATCCTTATAATGATGAAATTAGAGGAGTGATAAATATTTCAGATTTTTTTGATAACTTGAGAGATGCTGCGGAGGAAGGGGCAAGGATACTGAGAGACCAAGTAGACGTAAAAGAGAATGATTTTAAGAAGAAAGGAGTGGCGTTCGAATTTCAGCTTGTGGCAGAGATCTACCACATACTCAAAAATAAAGGCTATAAGGCAGGATTCAGAGAAGGCTTATTCCTTGAAACAAACTATGGAGGATGGCATGTTGATATGGTATACACAGATTCATCAGGCAATGAGCATCTTGTTGAAGTCAAACCTGTAAGAACTCTTATAAAAATGTGCGGTGGTCTAAAAAAGGGATACATAACAAAAATCAATAAGGATCTTGACAAACTGAAAGAATTGGATCATAAAAAGATATCCGAGAAAATCTTGGTGATCGGTTTTATTGGAGACAACAGTGAATGTGAACAAGAAGAGTTTGATAAGGTTGTCAGATCCACAATAAAGGAAGGAAATGTCAAACTGATTACCTGTTAATCTGGAAGTACCACTCTCCCTGTTCCGTACGTTTGTTGGTTTCAAAGCCTATTATTAACGATATGCAACGGAAAATGGTATTCACAAAAGAAATAATTGCAGCTCGCGCATTTTCTTAAAGCGTCTTTACACGTAGAGGCTTTGTATCCACACTCAAGACCTTCCTTTGATGGTAACTTGTGACTTCCAGTCGGAATTATGCAGCCTTTTTTTGCTAATCGAAACGACTCCTTTAGTGAGAGAGACTCGCTTAGAGGGTTACTTTTATTTGTTACAAGCTGCCCTGCATTATCCCACCCACGGTCAATCTTAATCTTTTCAAAGAGCTTCTCAACCATAAGTTTCCTTTTATGGCCTTCAGATCGGGCTTTCCTAAAAAGGTCATCCATTTCATCTTTAATGTTCAGATATTCTTTTATGGGCCCATCATCTTTTAGTATCTCATTGAGTTCAGCACGCTTTTCTGATATTTCCGGAGAGTATGTTGAATCTATCTCACCATGCTGAATCCTGTGGCATGTCCCGCACAGCGTTATCAGATTATCAGCCCTAAATGATAACATAATTGCTGCATCGATGCCCCGGTCATTTGAAAAGGCTCTAACAAAGGAAGAAACAGGTGTCACATGCGCCAAATTTAGCCTTGTTATCTCGTTGTTTCCACACACAATGCACTTATAACCGTCCCTTGCGAATATTATTGGCCTCCATGAATCCATGTATTTTGCCTTTGTTTCCCTGTACTTTTGTGAGCGCGGAGAAATATTGCTCGTATTATCTCTGAAATTCAACAAAATCCACCACCTCCCCCAACCATTTCCTCATCTCATTCTCCCCATAAACTCAGAGGTATCCATCCCAGTTATTTGAGTGTATATTGACGTTGTGAAAACCGATGAATGACCCAACCACTGTTGCAATACATTCAATGGAACCTGATCCATTATGGCCTTGACTGCAAAGGTATGCCGGAATTTGTGTGCGTGGATCTTAAAGCCAAGTTTCTCCTGCATTTTCGTCATGCTCTTGCGCTTTCTCTAAATCTTCTTCGGACAAAAGCATCCACTCTGCAAACATGTCCCTGCTTTTTACAACTGATCTCGTGTAAGCGTAGGCATAATATGGAAGGAGAAGAGTTTTAACAACATATCTTTTCATAGTAATATCTGGCACTAGGGCAGCAGTTAGATCAACCTTGTTAGGTTGTGTAAGAAACAATGGCATTACAAACGCATAACCGTTATGATAACGCTGAGGCAAAACTGTCCCTTCTTTCCTCTTAAGTTGAATTTCTCCATATATTGCACGAAATATTAGATGTTCATTAAATTCTTTAAGATAATTATCAATTACATTTTCCAAACGTTTTTTGTTTGATGTATCTTGAAGAATGTGACTTATATTCTGTTGTTCAAAATATATCGCCCAATCGGAATAAAATTCTGGGAATTGGTATTCTATTTCATATTTCTTTGGGTCGTTTCCATTAGGTGCATCACCTGTCTGTACCTTGTGGTAAGCCCAGTATGGATTGGTTCCTTTTGTGTTTTTTCGATATACAATCCAAATAGGATCGGAAGTCACGTTAACTAACTTTCCCGCTCTCCAAAATGCCAAATTTGCAGTTCTGTCTTCAAAAACCTTCGATTGCTCTTTGGCTATTTCAAAATTGGTCCTAAGATAAAGTTCTAGGACTTTCTTTTTTTTCCCCCAAGGTTCTTTTTTCGCAATCTGGCTTATTTGATCTAAATAACTTGGAAAAGGATGAGTGGCAAAATTCCAAAGCGGTACATCCTGATGTTGATTCGAGCTTCTTAAATTCGCCGACATGATTTAGATATAAAGTGATGACTATAATAATCTTTGGTCAAAATCTGCTTTGCGCATAAACTCCATCTTACACCTAAAATAATCCAATTGCACGTAAATTCTGCAAAAAATTGCCTTTTAAGCGCATGCCTTATTGAAGCGCTTTGCACCTAAACTCGATTTTGCACCTATAAGATGAAAGTTGCACCTAAATTCCCTCGAAAATGCGCTTTTAAGTGCAAAGCTACGTTTGCAAACAGTTATATTTCCTTAATTGATAAAATGTTATGGACACATCGCTAAGGGTTGACATGAAGACTCTCCTTCTCCTTAAGGAAATAAAAGCAAGAATGGAAAGGGATCACGTTAGACCTCTATCCTATGATTATGTCCTGAACCAGATAATTGAAAAAGCCGAGAGAAAAATTGTAATCGTGAATTAAAATTATTATTTGCCGGTTATGGATGAAAGCCTGAGTTTCATTTCTTCGAGCTTGTCTGCCAATCCCACGTCTTCCCCAACAATATCCTGCATACTGTCCACATCCTCAAGCATTTTCCCTACCTGATCAACAGCCTTCTCGTATCGTTTTCCTTTTCCTACGCTTGTTAGCTTCTTAATGGTGTCCTCAAGCCTGG
>JAKBQK010000023.1 GCA_021835265.1 Thermoplasmata archaeon | reverse complement strand
TGTGCTGAGTATTGGGTGGTGTCTGAGAACTTTAAAACAGCGAAAGGCTCTTTTCAAATAAATTTAGACAAGGATCTGAACAAAGTTACAATCAATAAAATTTGAAGTCAGCACTAAGTGGAGCGGCATTGTGTGGCGAAGCATCCACTTAAGCCATTTAAGCCCCCTCCCCTAAATTGCACTCCGCAGGAGAGAATAATGTGCTTGAAGCGAGCTAGAAGTCTTGCGTAGCAAGACCAAATAGTGTAAGCGTTAGAGGTTGGTGGTACTACAAAGCTTCCCTTCGCTTGGTGTTCCACAGAACCCATATGCCACGAGCGACGAGCACATAGTAATTTGAGGAGGTTCAAAGAGGAGTGGCTGAGCGGAGCGAAGTCGTGGTGAATTTGAGCCTGAGACCTCCTGATCTACTATGTTCCCGTGCCTTTGGAACCTTCAGGTGTAAAGAACTGAATCATCTTTTCGAAACTGTCAAAGTGATATCTGTAAAATTCTTCCTCATCAACTCTAACGTAAACCCATATATCTCCTGTAACTCTCTCAGCGTCTTCGCACCACAATTTGGCTCTCTTGTCTTTGAATTTTACGTCTACATCTTCCTCTCCTTTAGTCTCTGCAATCACATACTTGTCTTCCATCTTCACTATAAAGTCAGGGTGATAATACCTAAGATTTCCATTTGAGTCTCTGTATTCCATGAAAAATCCAACCTTAGAAGCATTCTTCGAAAATGCTTTAACGTCGTCTGCAGAATCTAAAAAGCGGGAAAAGTTAACCTCGAGGTCGTTATCGCAAGGAACGTTATTGAAAATGCACTTATTTGCCTGATAAACTTTCTTTGTCCAGACAAATGGCTGTGTCTCCGAGATCATTATTCTATCAAATTTACTCGATTCTCTCTCAGTAAAAGCAAGATTTTTTAGGTCCTCTACAAATGTTCTTATGATTTTGTCCTCAACTTCTGGTTGGCTAATTTGGAAAAGAACCCTGGGGTCTTCTAAACTAACTTCCTGATCAAATAGTTTTCTCTGTATGTAATCCTTCACGATAGGATATAGATCAGCGAACATGTTGGATAGATTAAGTTCGTTGAGTATCCTGCCGGTGTAATATGCTATCACGCTCTTCACATCCTGTGGTACAGGCAGATCCCAGCTTCTCTCAACCTGTATTGTTCCGGTGATCATATCTATAGCTTGGTAAGTTGTTTTGAAAACTTTATTTTCTAGCTTTAAGGAAAGCGGTGGAATTTTATCTATTATATCTTCATTTATCTCGAATTCCCTGACAACTATAGCTGGAGTTAGAATAGGAATTTCTATATCGAATTCTATTTTATCCATATCAACGAAAATTGTTGTTAAATTGATTGGATTTAAAAGGTTCGTGGTGCCAAAAGTTATATTTTCTTCTTTTTCCAGCTCTTCTATGATCTGCATAAGTCCAGGGGAACCTATCACCTCTAAGACGTTTACAAAATCCTTCACGCTGGCATTCTCGCCAGGAAACATCTTTCTGAGCCCTCTTCCGATAACCTGCTCAGGAAGAACATTTCTTTCAGAGGTGTAAGATCGCAGGCCGACTATAACATTCACGTTGCGCACATCCCACCCTTCGTTGAGCATCATCGTACTCACTATGGCTTCATAGGTATTTTCATAACTATCAACGGCCTGAGCGAACTTCCTTGCCTCTTCAATATCTGATTTTACTACTTCTCCTGTACTGTCCGTATGTATCAGTAGAACCTTGCCTGCGAGGTGAGGTAGTGTATCAAGGTATTTCTTTAACTGATCGGCCTGCTTGTTATCGGGGCACTGAAAAAATAATATCGGTTTCTTATTTAACTTTATTAGCGCGTCTTTGTACTCTTGCCATCTCTTGATGCCTGCCTCGATCCATGCCCTATATCGTTCAACAACATTGGTGGATGTTATTTCAGTTGCATTTTGAACCGTGCCCTTCAACGGTCTTTTAACTATATTCATCTCTATTGCTTCCTTCAGCGTAAAATCAACTATCAGCCAGGGAAATAAAGCACCGTTATCACCTCTAGGCGTAGCTGAAAAATCCAGCTCCATGTTAAAGCCTTTACCATACTCCAATTCAAGAGCCTTATGAAGGTCTATGAGAATCTGTTTCCATCTCTTCTCGTAATTATATATATGATGTGCCTCATCCTTTAAGATCATTATGTTAGGTATCTTTTCTAAGACCTCTCTTATTCTGTTCTCCTGGGCAATGTTTGTTCTGTTCACTTCCTTTAGGTCAAGAACTTCATCCACGAATTTATCCGCTTCCTTTTTCCTGCTGGCCTTATCCTGAAGTTGTTGTACATTAGTCAGGAATAGAACAGAGTCAGGAATGTTGTTCATTGGGTCTTCCTTTAGAATTACTTTAAGATCGAACAGATTTATCCACTCTGGTGGAACTAATGGTATCTCATGAAAAATCTTGCCATTCTGATAGTCTCTCTTCAAACGGTCGTAGATCACATTCTTCTCCCCTGCAATTAACAAAAACCTGGAGGTGTAATCATATTGATTTTCGAATTTATGGTTCAAGTACTGCCACACAATTGATATAGCCATGACATAAGTCTTTCCAGAGCCAGTGGCCATCTTAAATCCGTAGAGAGGATAAATATCGACATTAGGATCAAAAAGCGAAGGCCCATCCCCAAATTCCCTTGCAAGATCTAAGAAGCTCCTCTTTTCCATAACCTCATAAACGTAAATTAGGGTCTCTATGGATTCCCTTTGAGCGTACCAAAATTGGAATTCCTCACTGTTTAATATATGATCTTCATTGAACCAGAAATCCAACAATCTTCTGGTTGTTTTAGTAGTGTTCGGGTATCCAGAGTTTCTCCATCCCTTAACAGCTAATCTTAGTTTGTTAACTAGGTACGCCTTGCTCTTGTCTCGATTTTGTGGCAACAATATATCCGTTGGATTCATATCTTCACCTTCAGAATCTTGTTCGTGTCGTTGCCAAAGACATCCACAACCTTTACCATTACCTGGTATTCTCCGCTTTCCTCGTACTTATGTTTAGCTTCATACTCTACTTTAAGTTCCTTTTTTGTTCTATAGCTTTGCCATTGATTATGGAATGTATCACCTTTAAAATCCCAGTCTATTGCCCAGTAATCTATAAGTTGTCTTGTATCTTTTAAAGTCTTAAGGGCATCTATAACGTCTGGGGAAGGCTTCAACTTAAAATCTTCGATTTTTAAAGTTATTTCTTTTCTAGATATATCTTTGGATATCCCTAAATAAGCGAGTTCATTAAATTTAACGGAAGGAATCAGGTTTTTCTCAATAACTTGATCCGGTATCTTCAGAAGTTTGAGATCGAAGTTTGTGCCTGCCAGAGCTGATTTTAACTCGTTGACGTTTGGTATCTGTATCAATCTAAGATCTAATCCTTCCCTTTCAGCCAATTTTTTTGCCAATTCATTAACTTCATAATTCCATTCCCATCCCAGCACATCTGCTTTATCGAAGTTATTTGTGATGCATTCTGAGATGAAGTTTCTGATCTCGTCCATTGAGACTGGTGAGTTACTTGACCCTATATGGAGGGCCCTTTGTCCTTTTGTGGCATGGATGTATCTGAACCCATTTACCGATTTTGCCTCATACAGCTTTATCATAAAAGACAGATAGTCCTGTGGATTCTCCTTCCAATATGCAAGTTCATAATTTCCAATGATCCAGAGTTCGAACGGTCTTGCTGGCTTTCCATATTTATCCTTCTTCTCATCTACCAAATCCTTTGAATTATGGATATCCAATAGCCTCTTTCTTGTAACCTGAATCGCATATTTGGACAAATCAGAACCGATCCACCTTCTGCCAAGTTTTTCCGCCACCGCTAATGTAGTTCCAGATCCACAGAAGAAGTCTGCTACAATATCTCCGTAATTAGACGAAGCTCTTACAATTCTTCGCAATAACGCCTCTGGCTTCTGATTGTTGTAGCCCAATATCTCCATACCGTCTCTTTTTATCTTATTAATGTTCCAAGTCTCTGATACTTGCTTTATAAAAGTCCGCAGTTCTCCATTATACTTGTAATACTCCTTGCCGTCCTTCCCCTTAACTATCTGTTTTTCATAGAATTTTTCATAGTATAAGCATTCATCCAACCCTTTCTCATAATTAAAGACAACATTACTACTTTTCGAATAGACATAAATTACATCATGATCTCTAGCGAATTCAGTGGGGTATTTCCCAGAAACAAAATAGTGCCATATTATTTCGTTTCTAAAATTATCATATCCAAATATCTCGTCCATCATTACCTTTACATAGTGGCTAACGTGCCAATCTAAATGAACATAAATCGATCCGTTTTCAGCTAGAAGTTCCTTCATCAAAACTAATCGCTCATACATATACCTTAAGTAAGACGCAATTCCACCGCTCCAAGTATCTTTATATGCTCTTTGCTCAATTATTGAAGGCTCCTTCTCTACTTCTGTATCATCGATCTGAGTTTTATAAGAAAAATCAGCACCAGTATAGAAAGGTGGGTCTATGTAAATCAAATTTATCTTTCCTGCCCATCCCTGTTTTAAGAGTGAAGACATTACTAGCTTGTTATCTCCCCAGATAAGTCTATTTCTCCAATCCTTTGGGTAATTCTCCGGCCATTCATCTTCGGGAAACAGAGATGCGTTAATTCCACCTTTGGATCTCGGCTTGTTAACTGTTTCAACAACCTGAAATGGTAAATTTGGATAATCTATCGGTGTCCTATGGCTTAATTCGATCTTTTTATACTTATCATGCCATAGTAGCTCAATATATTTTTCATCTTTTTCCATATTTATAGCCTCTTTCTTAACTCAGCAGATACTATTGATCCGTCCGATAATAATATTTGTGACTCCATAGTATAATATCTGCCAATCTTTTTCTTTATTAGTGAGGATTTCCAAAAATCCTCACGGAAAACCTTTTTCATGACCTCATGATCAATATCTATGAACCTTTACCACACCGGGTTATCCGAACTATACAAGGAGATTGAAACACTTGGTGACCCTCTCACAGGAATATCAGATCGCATTGATTTCGAACGGATAAGGCCAATATTGTCAGATCTCTATGAGAATTATACGGAAAAGGGTGGAAGACCAAATTATGATCCCATCCTGATGGTG
>JAKBQK010000113.1 GCA_021835265.1 Thermoplasmata archaeon | reverse complement strand
AACAACATATAATGAACTGATACCAGGAGATAAAGAATTCAGCGTTTCCATGTTCATAGAAATCAGCGATGAGAAAAAATTATTAAAGGAGATGCCCAGACTGACAGGAATCGAAAACAATGTTTACCTGGTATTTGCCGATACTGAACTAAAGGGAATACCTGAAGAAGGAAGATCTACAGCAACACTTGAGTCAACTTTGCAATATTTGAAATTCAAATTTGATGAAAAGAAGGCTGAAAGCTTTAAGAAAACAAAAAACGCATTCGTTGTAACCAGACACTCCATATATAAGGAAAGTGCTGAAATTAATGAAGAATTACTTTCAGACCTGAAAAAAGAACTTTAACCCTATTCATCTTATCTCTTTTTTAAAAAACTATGTAATGCCAGGCTCCATTAATATGTCGTTTCGGTAAATTTTAAATAGACTTGGAAATTATCAATTCCAATGATAGATGTAAGTGGAGTGTTCTATTCATACAAAAAGAACATAATCACATTAAAAAATATTACTAAGACTTTCGAACAGGGTAAGATATATGGAATTGTTGGTCCAAATGGCGCAGGGAAAACTACACTTTTGAACGTGATGTCCGGGGTTCATACGCCAGGAGCTGGCAGAATTCTTGTAGATAGTTATGACATAGTAAATGATAGGGAAAAGTCCATCAAAAAAATAGGTCTAATGCCAGACGGCTCGTTTCTTGATCCTGATGAGAAGATAATAAACCAAATGATGCATTTTGGCTCATACTATGATTTATCTATAAAAGAGGCAAGAGAAAGAGCATTGAGTCTTATGAATAAATTTGGTCTTTCGGAGCAATTTTCAAGAAAATCCATGAGAAACCTGTCACTTGGGCAGAGAAGGAGAGTTGGATTGACAATGGCTCTTCTTCATGATCCGGATAACATCCTAATGGATGAACCGTACAATGGTTTTGATCCTTTCGGCATAAAGATGGTGACAGATATAATGCTCGAAGCCAGAAATAGTGGTAAAACGGTCATAGTTTCATCTCACATACTTAAGGAGGTACAGTCAGTGGCAGACGAGTTTGTATATCTTGAAAATGGACAGCTACTAAAATCAATAGATATAGAAACGATGTCAAAGAATATTGGTAAAATATGGGTAAAAGTTTTGAACCCGGACGATAATCTTTTAAGATTGCTTCAAACCTTTGGATCAGTCAGGAGAGTTAACCAGGCATATGAAATTACAACACCATCGGATAATAAGGTTGAGACTTCTGAAATTAACAGTGCTCTTGTAAAGGAAAACTACAAAGTAGATTCAATCTATTATGAGAAAAGAACAGTTGAGGATGAATTTTTCTCAAAGTAATAAAATAGCAGGTCCACCGGGAATTGAACCCGGATCATGGGCTCCGGAGGCCCATATGATATCCTTTACACCACGGACCTATCTTTTGTAGCCTATATTCCTAAGAAATTCTCTTCTCTTTCTTTTATCTTCCTCTGTTTCAACTCCCAGGGGGGAAAATCCATCAATAACTCCAAGAATAGCTCCACCATTTTTACCTCTGAATACGATGGCAGAAATAGGATTAGCAGTTGCAGCAAAGACACTGCCTACTTCCTGGCAATTTTTTATGGCATTTAAAACAGTTATGGGAAACGCATCTCTTATTAATATGAGGAATGTGTGTCCGCATTTTAGATTTAAAATGTTTTTGATACCAGTCTTTTCCAGTTCAGAATCGTTAGATTCAAATCTAACCAGTCTGTCTCCGGAAGCCTCTGAAAAGGTAATGGAATAGGACGCTTTAGGGATGTATGTTTTTATGATTTCTTCCAGATCTTCCACAGTTTTTATGAAATGTGAATAACCTAGTATGAGGTTGCAACCCTTTGGATTTTCCAGATCAACTACGTCAATATTTTCCATAGCTTACAATGCTATTATAATCTTAATATTTTTCTAAATTGTATATTGTTAGTTGAGAAGTTTTAAGACTATACTTCCGTAAATTATAAGCACAAATACAACAAGGATATCAAGCAATGAATCCGGTACTATATACACCAGCATTAAAAGTCCGATGAAAAGTGCGGAAGTTGGTTCTTTTCTGTAATAATCACTCAACGTTGAGATTATACTTGTCATGTTTCTTATTAAACCTTTCCTGTTAAGATTTATAAGAATCACTGAAACATATGCCACTATGGTAAAGAGTGCGCTAATGTAACCACCCACAAATGGGATATAGGCAAAAACTAGTGAAATAAATGAAATAAATGCGGCAATGAGAAA
Source organism: Thermoplasmata archaeon (assembly GCA_021835265.1). The sequence continues at coordinate 2,921 of JAKBQK010000113.1, read as the reverse complement.
TATTTCACCCTTTGATGATAGAGAATCTGAAAGTGATGTCCTTATGGAAAAAGAGCCCTTATCAACAAGATCTGAGACTGAGAAAGTTTGCCAGAATATAGCAAGAACAAGGAAAAAATCAATTATTATATTCCCAATAAAGTCCACAAGAAATAAATCAACATGATAAAGTGGATGAGCGGTCTTTAAATAAACCGATGTTATATCAAATTCACTGGCGTCCACTAAAACAGCAAACACAGCCAAAATTATATAACCAAATATAAAAGGTAAAACTATGGATGGTTCCTTTTCAATGAAATCCATTGCCTTCTTCAGTGAATAAGATTCATCAGGCATATTCAACTACATTTTGATCTTTGATATATATTTTTATACAAATTTTTCCATTTTTCCCATAATTATCTAAATAATATATTCATATAGATAATAAGTTAGGATAATTTTTTAAACTATTTCGCATAACAAGGTAGTGGATAAAGATTTTGATTATGAGACCGTAGTAATAGGTGCTGGCACGGGTGGTCTGTCAGCTGGTTGTATATTAAAAAATCAAAAGAGGGATTATGTAATTCTTGATAAGAAGGAGGAGATAGGCTTGCCAGTACGATCTACAGGAGCAGTATCTCTGGAATGGGTAAAAAAAATTGGCATGCCAACAGCAAAAGAAATAGTCGCTTCTAACATTTATAATATGTCATTCAGAACGGAAAAAGGTAAGAGAATTGATCTAAACTTTGATCATCCAGTGGGAATGGTCTATGATTTCACCAAATACGAGAAATACCTTTCCTCAGGTTTTGCAGGAAAGCTTAACATTAAGATGAAAACAACAGTTAGTGAAGTTAAGGGGAATCAGATTAAAACAAATGATGGTATTTTAACAGCAAAAAACGTTATTATGGCAGCTGGACCACAATCAAATCTAGGTTCCAAACTCACTAAAACACAAGCGCTTGTGGCATATGAGGAAACAAGGGAGCTTGATGAAAGAAAGGACTTTCAAATGATACTCTGGTTTAGTGATCTTGCCCCAGGTGGATATTTTTGGGATTTTGCTGACTCAAAAAATACCAGAAAAATTGGAGTTTGTTATTATCCTCTTAGTGGTGAGGCACCAAAAAGTGTACTAAAAAAATTTACAGAAAAATTTCCAGAGCTTGATGGCGAAATAGTTCACACAATGGCACATCAGATCCCGCTGACAAAACCTTCTGATCAGGTTGTCAGAGAAAATCAGCTTTGGGTGGGAGATATGGTTAATGCAGTCCTTAACACAACGGCGGGGGGTTTGCAGGGCGCATTTTGGTCCGGAAAGGAAGCAGCTATTGCAACTGTAAACAATGATCTAGAACAATATCAGAAAGTATGGGATAATCAGATAAAACCATGGCTAATGAAGCATAATCAATTGCATTCCAGAATTCATGCGAGAGGGGAGAGAAGCGTTGGAACATATATCACGCTGGCAAAACTCATGCCAAAGAAGATTAAGATGAGAGTTTTCGGTGGCTTGTAATTTAATATAACCAAATTACTTTTTTAATTTTCACTATTAATAATAGAATTGTAATGGAAAAGTAGCTTTCCTAATTAGGACTTAAAAGAATGTTTATAAGTAATTTCGATATTTTGAAGGTATGGAAGCAAAAGGATATGCAGCAGGAGAAGCAGGAGGAAAATTATCACCATATAACTTCGAGAGAAGAGAACTTGGTGAAAAAGATGTCTTAATTGACATAAAATACTGTGGAATTTGTCATTCAGATATTCATCAGGTAAATAATGATTGGGGAGGAGCTTCATACCCCATGGTGCCTGGACATGAGATAGTTGGAATTGTAAGAAATGTTGGCAGTGGTGTAAAAAAGTTCAAGCAGGGAGATAGGGTTGGTGTTGGTTGCATGGTTGATTCGTGTGGACAATGTGGACCATGCAAGAGTGGACTACAGCAGTATTGTGAAAATGGTGCAACATTTACCTACAGTTCAAAGGACAAAGTAAGTGGGGGTGTTACTTATGGTGGGTACTCCGATAAGATTGTGGTCGTTGAGGATTTTGTTCTTAAAGTTTCTGAGAAACTAGATTTTGCGGCCACTGCTCCCCTATTGTGTGCAGGAATTACAACATATTCTCCACTGAAACACTGGAATGTGAAAGCCGGTCAAACAGTAGGCGTGGCAGGATTAGGAGGGCTTGGTCATATGGCAGTCAAGTTAGCCAAATCAATGGGTGCAAATGTTGTTGTAATGACGACATCTGAGAAGAAAAAGGATGAGGCAAAGAGACTTGGAGCAGATAAAGTGATTATATCCAAAAATATAGAAGAAATGAAGAAAAACAGGATGTCGATGGATCTGATAATAGATACAATCCCTGCGCCACATGATATGAATCTTTATATTTCACTTTTGAAAATTGATGGAAGCATAGTGCTGGTAGGATTACCGGAAAAGGAATCTCAACATGTTATATCTGCGGGATCGCTTATCAATGGAAGAAGGTCAATTAGTGGATCAAATATAGGCGGTATAGAAGAAACTCAGGAAATGTTAGATTATTGTGATAAGCATAATATTGTTTCTGACATAGAACTCATACCTATGTCAAAAGTCAATGAGGCATATGTAAGAACAGTTAATTCAGATGTCAAATATAGATTCGTTATCGACATGAGTACATTATAATCATTTCATTTTCCATAATTTTGAAATCGTTCTTATAAAGAAAGGTAAATATGCAATATTCTATTACGGAATTTTATGGATAGGTGGCAGAGAGGTTATGCGTAAGACTGCAGATCTTATTTATTAGGGTTCAAATCCCTACCTATCCTTTACCAATTAGTATCAAATACCCTTATGCCTAACACAGGTATCTTATATTTAGATTTCTGGAGTGCTGTTGATTCTATCACTATT
>JAKBQK010000030.1 GCA_021835265.1 Thermoplasmata archaeon | reverse complement strand
TTCATAAAATCCAATATGCTCTGATTCCGATACATTCAACTTTTCTGCTATCTCCTTTGGTAGGGTCATTCTCAATGAGGAGCCCTTGGATGAGGTCCTTGTCACTGCTATAAGTTTGTCTGGCATAGAGAGGGTAATAAGTGAAATAAGTTAAATATTTTTAATAGAAAGTAATATTAAGGATTGGTTTAATATAATTATTCTGAGAAAAGGTCAGTAATCGATGGAGAAGTGAATCAGAATATGGCAAAGGAGCCAAATTATCTAACTTATAGTTATCAATTGAACAAAATAATTGATTCTTTCGGTTACAACTGGTGGTATGATAGAGATTACGCTGTCCTTGACACTCATGTGAAGAACAATGAATTGTTTCAAACTATAGCAGACCTAGAAAGACACCTACCTCTTCTCAAAAATTTAGACCATTCGGCCGCCAATAAATTTAATAAAATACTTGACAGATTATTCACTCGAGCAAAAATACCTTCTTTTGCGGAACTACTGGCGGACGTAGTTCTTATAATTTTATTTTTGTTTATTTTATGGGAATTTGTCTTCAAAATCTTCAATTGGATAGGGATAATATGCGCAGTTGCGGCAATTCTGTATTTATTTTATTTATTGATTGATTCAATTAATGCTGTTCTGCTCTCAGATGAACAGTATCTAAATGTCATGTTTGGTTTTGAAAGGCATGGGACTTTATTAAAGACAAAGGTTCTTAATATAGTTAGAAAGAAAGAGAGAGAACTGATTTCGAATCTATTCTTCGCATTATTGTTTATCTTGTTAGCAATCTTCAGGTTTATTTACAATTATCCAGCACTCGTGTTTGTTACTTCGTACTTCAACTTCGTTGCCTTTCTATTTGTTATCCCAATATTTATAATTCAATATGAGAGGAACAAGTTGAAAACCAAAGATTTTAAAGCTGCCAGGCAAAAATTAATAGCAGCTTACATTTCTATTACCTTTTTTATCGTTTATGTGATTAGCATAGCAGATAACTATCAAGAGGTCAAACAGATAATTGGATACTTTGTGGATCTAATGGTATTCTACGGTGTCATGTTGTTCATCCGTGACCTGATAGGGGCAATGAAATACAGAACTTGGGCCAATGAAAAATCCAGGGAAGGGATAAACAATTCAAAGAAATAACCTCCAAATCACTATGGTCTCCAAGGTTTTAGATTCGCAAAATGTTCGATGCGTAACTATCCTGACTTTAATTGTATGTATACATACCATGATTTAGTATTTCTTTTTCGTATGAATTAATCAAACAATAAAGATAAAGCCATGATAGTTCCCAGATTATCTTACCTTTACCTAATGCTTGCATTATTCCTCATGATATGATTTAACGAGACCGAAAGCGCTCTTAATTAATAACTGCAACTTATTGACTTTAAAATCCTTTAAGATAACGTATATTGGGAATAAGACTTAATTAAAGCGGTTCCAATGTTGTTTTAGTGTTAAAGACAATTTATGGAGACGTAAGTAAAGGTACTTTTATAGGTAGTGTTTTAGTCTTATTTTGGTGGATATTTACAGGTTTATATCACAATTCAGTCATAAGGGCTTATTCAAGTACACATCTTCAAATTGCATTGCTACAAGTTGATACAATATTCTTTGGCGGAGCCTTTCTCATTATATCCATACTTTTCAATGGGCGTGCTGAAAACCGTATTCTTAATTTTAATAGTGTGAGGGATCTTTCTATCGGCATATCAATTCTCATAATCGCAAACTTATCCACTTATTTTACGTCAGGACCATTATATGTTATCGCTATCTATTATCAGGTATGGTCTATTCCAGCATATATACTAGAATTTTACCATCTTTTCCCAAAATACCGGCCAAGGGTGTAATTTATTGAGTTTTATGCAATTCAAACTGTTCTATTTCCGAAATAATCAGTTATTATGAAACATCATTCAGAAGTGTAATTCTCAATGAGGAACCTTTGGATGAAGTTCTTGTTACCACTATAAGTTTGACTGGCATTGGGAGGGTAATAAGTGGAATAAGTTAAATATTTAATTAAAGCGATTTCTCGAGGCAGGATGGAGTGGAGTTAACCTCTGTGGAGGGTCTATTTCTAGTGCCATTTTTAGGTATTGCCAGTCTAGTTCAAAAATATCGGGGGAATTAGCCCAATTTACCTTTATATCTACGTTAATCTTAAGGTACCCAGCATTTCGCAGCCATTCCAAAATTCTATTCAGATCAATAGGACTTCCTGCTTCTTTCAATAAGTCAGAGGATAACATGTCACATATACCTTCTTCATGGTTTTTAATAATTTTCCAGAGTACCTTCCACTCAAGTGGCTTCTCTCTACCGGTCAAATTTTGCACTAGTTCCGGATGTGCGTCCCTAAAGTTTTGATAAGTTCTTGAATTGGAAGGATTGTATCCAGGATTGTTGGTGGCGTTCTGATAAAATCTTCTACTTATATCAATTCCAGCTTCGTAATTTGATGTGAAAAATAAATGGTATAATTGTCCTTCTTTTGGTTCGAATGGCAAAGCCAGAACATACCTAAACCACCTGTGCAGCCTAATTTTATATTCACTAACAAAGCGATCAATTCTTGTTTGAGTATCGGTTGATGTCAAAATTTTTCTTCTCCAGTTCTGATCTCCAAAGAGGACATCCAATTCCAGAATCGTTTTCATTGGCTTTTCTGATTCATTCGGCATTTGATCAGGTAGAGGGAGTAGACCCAAACTCTCACGTCCTACGAACCAATCACTCGAAAATACAAAAATGACAAATTCAGTACCTGTCTGATAGAATTTTTTTATACGGTTGTCAGCGACCTTCACTATATCTGAATACGAAACATAAAGCAATGGATCAAAAAAGAAGATAGAATTCCCTAAACTAAGCTTGTTAATCCGATCCAAAGCATCTCTAAGGGAGCTTTTGATCGCTGTTACACCAGATGTTTCTAACTCACCATCCTTCATTGACTCTTCCAAATTTATTTCCGGCCAGCGTCTATTAATTACTTTTATCAAGTGATCAAAACATTCCTTATTCTCTTCGACAAGAACAATTTTAAGAGCATCGGTGTCATTTTCTTTCCTGTTGAACTTTAGCTCCAGTGCATGACCAGATGAACCAAGAATGGTTTCTCCAGTATCTTCTATATAATCCTCTCCAGTTCCGGAGTTTAATTCCACTATCGATGTACGAAATGAATGGTTTTGTCTGTCTCCACCAGAGGTAATATTCCACCACATCTCATAGTATTTGCCAATAATCTCACTTTTTAGTTTTGTACCAGTTGAACCACTTAATTCTATAGCATCACCATGGAATTTTAGCACAACTTATCATGTGTTATCTTAAAATAATAATTACGGTCACCCTGGTTGATACACAGTAAGTTAAAAGTAGTCTTAAGAATCCAGTATTAATGGGAGATAAATCATCTATAGAATGGACTGATGCCACCTGGAACCCTTCAACCGGGTGCTCTAAAGTATCACCCGGATGCAAGAATTGCTATGCTGAAAGACTCTCCAATAGATTGTATAAGATGAGAAATCCAAAATTCGTGAATGGTTTTAATTTTACAATACATGAAAATGCATTGATGTTACCTCTTAAATGGAAGAAACCCAGGAAAATATTCGTGAATAGTATGTCTGATCTTTTCCATGAAGACATGGATGACTCTTTCTTAATCCGATGTTTTGAGGTCATGCGCAGTGCAAACTGGCATATATTTCAAGTACTTACGAAAAGGCCCGAGCGCATGCTCAATTTTGCGGAAGAATTTGGAATTATTCCCGATAATATCTGGCTCGGAACTTCGGTTGAACTTAAGTCTTTCACCTATCGCATTGATATCCTCAGAAATATAAACGCTAAAGTGAAATTTATAAGCTTTGAACCTTTGTTGGGTCCCATTGGCAAACTAGATTTAAGTGGGATATCATGGGCTATTGTTGGAGGAGAGAGCGGCCCAAAAGCAAGAAAGGTAAAACCTGAATGGGTTAGAGATATTAGGGAGCAAGCGAAAGAGCAGGGTGTTTCGTTCTTTTTCAAACAGTGGGGCGGAAAGACTCCGAGGTCCAACGGTAGAATTCTCGATGGGAGATTATGGGATGAATTTCCAAAGAATATTAATTTAGAAACCACCGTTTAATAGGTTTAAGCATTTAACATAACAGAATTTTTAGGTCTTTGGAAAAAGCCCTAAAAGACCATTCATCCCAAATCCCTCAGAAAGGTCAATCATTTCTAAATAGAATATAAGGAATATCAGGCAAAATTCTTGCTAATACCTTCTTTAAATTCTTTAATAGGAGAACCTATCCCTGCCAATCCAAGTATAGAATCTAACAAAGGTTCGATCACTCCTAGTACTCTACTTATTATTTTTTTTAGCTTATCTATGAAAGATTCCTTTTCTGAAGGTGTTTTTGCACTATTGATCCTACGATTGGCTTCAGACCAAAAAATTACATATTTTTTTGGGTCCAGAGCGTAACCAAAAACACCGCTTTGAAAAGATAATCCGAAAATATTTGAGCTTTTAAAATCATTGAGAAGAAGAGGGTCTCTATTTTCGAGAATTTCCTTAATTAAAACCAACTTAAACCGCAGACTGTTTCCAGATAAACGCTCTTTTATAAGTTGTTGCTCATTAAACCCCTGAATCCTGATTTCGACGTTTTGAAAATCACCTTGCAAATCACTCCAAGCATAAGTAATAAGATTGGATGCTTCTTCATTAAATAAAATGGTTCTTTTGTCGACTACCGCCATAAGAATATTCCTTACTGTAGAAATAAAATTAATTAGCAATTTCTTATCGTCGTCTATCGATGCCATGTAATTGTTCTATTGCTATACCAATACTTAAATGTTTCTGTTTATTATTGCACTGACAGTCTCCCAGGTGTGTTATTATTTATACAACATAATCCCAGAACGATTGTTCCAAATTGTCTGGAATTGGTTGGGGAGTAAGTAGGATGAGTTAAATTATAGTTAACTAGACACTTTTTGTTCGGATAAATTATGGATTTTTATGAATCCTATGCCTGTATTCAAATAGACCAACTTTCATTTAAATATTCGAAGGCTAAATACATGGATTAGCACTATCGATACCATATTTCCCAGCATGTGCCTAAACTTTGTTTTTCACTGGTTTTGTCGCTATTCAGATGTAG
>JAKBQK010000492.1 GCA_021835265.1 Thermoplasmata archaeon | reverse complement strand
CGGGCATTGGAAGTTGCTTCGTTTTATTCAGATCTACTTTCTTCAATTGAGAATGTGACAAAATTATTAAGAAAAGACGGGCATGTTTGCTATGTAGTTGGAAATAGGACAGTCAGTTCTGTAACATTGCCTACGTCAGAAGCAATTAAAGATTTCTTTGAATTCTGTGGCCTAAAATATGTTACTACTCACATTCGAAATATACCTAATAAAAGAATGCCGTCTAGAAACAGTCCAAGTAATGTGGCAGGTGAAACTAGAAGCACTATGTTGAATGAACATATAGTAGTGTTAAAGAAGAATTAATGGTTATTGAGCAAATAGTTCGGTTTATGCCTTAATTTTGGCCTAGCAATTTGGTTATATTCTGAAAGTTCCTGCTATAACATTTTGAATAATAGAGTGAAAAAAACTGTTATGACTTTCAGAGAGTCATAATATGAATTTTGTAAAACTTGAGATAATCTTAAGGTAATCTTTAGTTTGGTTGAAAATCATTTGCCTATTCCTAAACCTTCTTTGGCAAACACAACAAATAATACCATATTCGCCATATTCGGCATTATTTTCAATATTCTATCATGTTCATGTCTTTTTATGTTCTATCATGTTCTCTTTTATTTTATCAATAGATCCCAAAAGATAAAAAAACGGCGAATATGCCGAATATGGAAATTTTACAGAATTAAGAAAAAACATCGAAATTCTCCTTATCAGTTTCCTTCTGTACGTATTCTTTCATGTATATCCCCGCGTAGTATTCACTGCCATTATTGGAATATCTTTTGCTAAGAATGCCCATTTCCTTGAAATAAGCATTCGCTAACCTGAAGAACTGTTGCATCGACCACCTTGGAACATTGTTCAAATCACACCATAAGAGTGAGTCTTCGAACATGTCACTCTTTTTCACTATGTAATCATCCGTGTCATGCTGGCTTGTATCATCCCAATGAAATCCATAACGGTACTTGATATAAACCTTAAATGGACTGGCCCGGATCATGTACTCATCCTTTTTCTCTTCCACCGTTTTGCTGGCGGTGAATTTCCCCTTTTTCAAAAGATCCCGTAATGCCTTTACAGATTCGTTGAATAGCCCTGATAACTCTGATTCTGTTGCGATCTCATCCATTATATCGCCATTCATGGTATCCCCTTCAACGAACTTATGACCGAACTCAAAAATTTCAACTCTGTTGTAATAAGCATCATCCATTTCATATGTTGAAGGAATTTTATTTGCAAGAAATAATAGTTTAGCATAGTTCTTGAACTTAAAATCTTTTTGGCTATGCATCAGCCTCACAGAAATGTGATCCCTCCCGGTGAGTTCCTTTAAAAGGCTTGTGTCTTTAATAAATTGTGGACTGAGTTCACCGGATATGTTTGCATATTTGCTATACAATTTTATTCTATCAAATTTATCATCCATGATTGCCTGCATTGAAAGGCCTGATACACTGCCATTCCCAAGAAATAATGTTAACAGTTCTGCAGTGGTGCTTTTTCCTGTGTCATGATCCCCGATAAAGATAGCGAATCTTTTGATCTTATATTCTTTCCATAGGCAATAGCCAAACCACTCATACATTCTTTGAACATTATCATCGCCATTCTGCACCTGGTGAAAGAACTCATCAATCTTTGGACATGAAACTTTTTCATTATAGTTGATTGGAATAGCATTGGTGAAATTGAACTTTCCAAAAATTTCAAACTGATTCTTTTTCCATTCCTTGTATTCTTCTTCATTATCAGGCCGTGTTGTTCTTTGTATGAAATCACCACTCGAGAGATTATAAGCACCGTTTATCATATTGATCCATTCAATCGGGCATCTGAAATCTTCGGTTCCTATGTAAGTATCAACCCTGACCATTGCACTTACTTCCCTCAAAACCGCCGTGCTGTATTTTTCGCCTGTAACCTTCCTGATCAATTCATTTAGAAATGTTGCACCTTCATGGTATAGCCCTGTTTCCGGGTTGAAGAAGTAAAGAGTGTCGGATTCCCGCAGAGTAATAAACCTGTTTGCTTCCTGTATTTCTTTCGCTATTCGGTTGCGGTAAGAAATTTCGCTTTCTTTTTCACTTTCCCCACTGCTTGAACCAAATATTTTTTTTCGTTGTTCCGTTATAACCTTCCAAAGTTTCCCATTAATCTGTGTCTTTGAATAATGTTTAACAATTTCAAAGGCAGTTTCAAGATATTCATCATCCCATTCTTTATGTTTGAGCAGGTTATCTGCAATAGGGCCGTCTGTCCGGTTGAAACCTACGTCATTTTTTTCTCTTGCATTATCCTTATTATCCGCCTTTAGTGATTCTAATGCTTTTCTGAGATTTCCTTCGTACAAGTCCCTGATATCCTTTTTTTCATTTGTCATTACGCATCACCCGCCCTTTCAAACACCATGATTATTTTCTTACTGCAGATTTTATAATGTGTTTTCAGATCATATCCGCATCCTTTTGCAAATACAACATCTGCAGTTTTAATTGAGTCGGCGATAATCATAAATGCATTCTGATATTCACCATTCTTCGAAATAAAGAAATGAATAAATTTATCATCATTGCAGAAGGAAGAAGTTAGAACTCTTTGTGGTGAAACTTTAAGCACCTTTGCAATAATATCCATTTTGTTTGCGAAATCCACACATTCCATCTTCTGTTTTTCGTTAGGTTCTTCAATCTGGAATATATCGGTCTCAGATAATGCCCCGGGCAAAACTTTAAAAGCCTGCAATGGATTCATAGTTGCATATCTCTTTTCCTCTGTCCCCTTGCTGGGGGACTCAGGGAGTATTGTCATTTATTGATCGCCTCCTTTTTGAGTGCCCTCTCCCACGCCTTGACGTTTGCCAAGAAATCGTCAAGGTCCATAGTAGATTTCTGATCCTGTATCAGTTCCCTGACCACATCTGATCCAATGCCATGACTTGCCTTCTTTAATGGGCTAATATCAATTTTAGGCATTGCGGATCACCTCGATTAGAATATGATCCTTATCAGGGACAGTCAGGATAACTTCTCTGCAATTCGTAGCGCCCATGCTTTCTATAAAGATCGGGGGAATGGAAATCATTCCAGAGTCTCCCCGCCTGTTTACGATTTTTCTCCTTATTTTTAATTCCATGAAATATGTATGCAAATACAGGCTCTAACATCATAGATTGGTGAACTACCATGTTATATATTCAAAATGTTCTAAAGTTAAAATACTTTAAGAATATTCTTAATTAATGAAAAGACAGATTCCCGGTCAGGTTAATGCGTATATCCTGAATTTAATGATTCATTCAGATACTCTGAGATTGGACGAACAGGAAATTAGAGACAGGATTGAAGATAGATTCAAACAGAGCAAAAGGAAAAGGATCAGGCCTCAGAATGTCAGGAAGTTCCACATTGAACCTCTTATCGAAAGACGTTGGCTCAGGGAAGTTAATGGAAAATACGAAAGGATAGGAGAACTTATGCATGTCAGGCCGGAATGGACATTAATCGATCAGTTCGAAGGTTTGCCTGAGGAATACGTTGATTCCTATATCTATTCTACTGAATACAACAGGAATATGTTTGGTTCAGAAGATTTTGAAGGTTCTCTGACAGAAAAGGAATACAATGATTATTTTCTAAAAGAGTATGAGTCTTCTTATGAAAATGACAAGAACAAAAATAGAGAACTAACACCGGAGGAAATTGAAACACAGAATAAAGATTTGGGAATTGCTTAATCCGGCAGTTTAATGACTGCCTTATCCCCTGCCGGATATATCTGTATTAATTCCCATCCCTTGTTGAGATAGGTTTCTAATTCCCTCTCAGGTATAGTTTTGTGCTTGTTGCCATTATTGAGTTCCTGCACTTTGGATTTCTTTGCAATCTTCCTAAGTTCCTCATTAAACTCATCCGTCCCGAGAGAGAGTAGTTTTTCCTTGTCATCATCAGATAGTTTGAGATCGGCATAAATCTCTATGGCGTTTATTGTCGATTCCCTGAGCAATCTAACAGAATCCTTTTCAGTGATTCCCTTCGATTCGGTTTCAAGATATTTCAGGCATTTCTCGTATTGTTCCCTGCCCTCCTCAATCTTGCCATCCCTCTTTGTGTAAGTCTCCTCAATATCCCCCTTATGACCCATAATGAATTGCCTCCATGGGTGAGAAATAACCCCTTTTGCTTCAGCGGAGTCTAAGTTTGTCCCAAAATATATCCTGAAAATATAAGGTCTCCATGAGAACCCCGATTTTATGATAGTGGCCTTTATTCTTCTCAAAAGCAATGTAGTCAGAAGGAATCGATTCTTCTTTTCAAGTGATTGTTTTTCAATAGGCAATATCACCGGTGAAGCCTTATTCAGTTTTTCTCCCGTGGATAGTCTCATTTCCAAGTATTCTTTTAGATATTTCGATCCTTCAGGGCCAAGGAAGCTGAAATATTGCTGTCTAATCTTTGAAAGATCATGCCTTACAACAATTCTGATCGGCATTTTCTCAAATTCAACCGTATTCTTTTCAATCCTGATATCCGGCAAATCTCCAATAGTGAGCCCGTCTGATCCGTCAATATTTCCAAGAACTTCAGGCCTTAGCCCTGAATATGCCATAAGTGATATAGAAACTCTTTCCCTAAGCGTTGCTATCCTTAGTACCTTCCCCAATTCATCTGAAGTTGGAATGATTTCTTTCTCGGCATTCAGGTTCCGGTTTTCATTCTTTATGTTGATTCCAAGGCTTACAGAAACATTATTAAATTTCAGATATGAAATAAGAGCTTTCGTACTCGTTGAAATGGACGATCCCATAGTACCTTTAGATTCCATTTTCCTAATCTGATCAGATACTGCACCCTTAAATTCCTCAAACTGATCTTTAGCAAACAAAATTATGCTCTCAGGATCCTTGTTCAGGTATTCGATCCAAAGCCCAAAATTTCTTATATAAATGTCAGCCGTGACTTGCGATCTCGCTTTTAGATTCGAATACCACCTTTCAACTCTCTTATTTTCCAGTAGTTTCCTATGTCTTGTTGCAGGATTCATGATCATACATACATAGATAGTATAATAATTCTTGCACCAACTTTGGTCAAGGATAGGTAGGGATTTGAACCCTAGTAAATGGGATCTGCAGTCCCACGCATAACGTCTCTGCCACCTATCCGCGAAATGGGTATTATTTAATGAATAATTATTTTTGCCTTCTTGGT
>JAKBQK010000382.1 GCA_021835265.1 Thermoplasmata archaeon | reverse complement strand
GAGTTGTTTGATTATTTTGAATGCTTGCTTCAGCATGTTATCGTAATCTTCTGCAATTACCTCAATGCTTACTGGTCCAGGGGTTTCTTTCAGTATCTTGGTGACAATATCTTTGAAACTTCCACCATTTTTCATTTCCTTTGCTATTAATGACGGATTTGTTGTAACTCCATCAAGTAGCCCCCACTCATTTGCCTGCTTTATCTCGGTTAAATTTGCCGTATCAAGAAATAGTTTCATATTTTTTTTCCTCCCTGAATGATTTTACACCAGCTGAAACGATATCATTTACACCCATATGAAAATAATCAAACAACTCCCATGATTTACCAGATTTTCCAAAGGAATCCTTCATCCCAACTCTTACTACAGGAACAGGGTATTCCTCAGAGGTAACTTCGCAGACTCTACTTCCTAAGCCATTGTAAATTGAATGTTCTTCGGCAGTAACTATATGCCCTGTTTTCTTGGCATATTCTATTATATTTGATCTGTCAATGGGTTTGATAGAAGAGACATTTATAACTGCGGTATCTATTGCAAGTTCCTTTAGCTTTTCTGCAGCCTGAAGTGCAAATGAAAGCATAGATCCATTTGCAAAAATTGTTAGATCATTCCCATCTCTCAACACAGTATTCTTTCCCTCCCTGAATTGATATCCCTCTTCATTAAGGACTGGAAATTTTTCCCTGGTGAGTCTTACGTAGTAAGGAGTTTTGGTCTTTTCAACCAAGTAATCTATTACAGACTCTGTTTCAACCGAATCTGATGGAACAATAACCTTCATGTTGGGAAGTCCGCTCATTAATCCTACATCTTCAACCATCTGATGTGTTGCCCCATCTTCACCCACCGTTATACCCGAGTGAGTAACAACGAATTTGACGTTTATATTATTGTAACAGACTGACTGCCTTATCTGTTCATATGTCCTTGTCAAAAAAATTGCGAATGTTGAAACAAATGGCTTCAAATCACTGAGAGCCATCCCTGCAGCTGTTGTAACCATAGACTGTTCTGAAATTCCCATATTAAAGAATCTATCAGGAAACTCTTTTCCGAATGCCTGAGTCTTTGTTGAACTTGACAGATCTGCATCAAGAACAACAAGATCCTTTTGAACCCTGCCAAGTTCAACCAGTTTCTTTCCATATGCTTCTCTTAAACTTTCACTTTTCATAAATTCTAGCACCTATTTCACTCAAAGCTTGTTCATACTCTTCATTTGACGCAGGGGGAGATCCGTGGTATTTTGGATTATTCTCCATATAACTTACACCCTTACCCTTTACAGTATTGGCTATCAAAAATACTGGCTTATCTGTACTCTTTCTTGCAAAGTCAAAAGCCGCATGTATTTCATTAAAGTTGTGTCCATTAAATTCCATAACATTCCAGCCAAAAGATTTGACCTTTTCGTAAACATTTCCCATAGGCATTATATCCTTGGTGAAGCCATCTAGCTGAACTCCATTCTTGTCAAGTATGGCAACCAGATTATTCAGCCTATACTTACTGCCTGCCATGAGTGATTCCCAAATGCTTCCCTCCTCTATTTCTCCATCCCCAAGAACGGCAAAAACTCTGTAATTTTCCTTTTTGAGTTTTGAAGCAATGGCCATTCCCACTGCCACACCTAATCCCTGTCCAAGGGACCCTGTGGATGATTCAACACCAGGGACTCCTCGATGAACATGACCTTCAAGTTTTGAGTTTAGCTGTCTAAAATCCATTAAAAGTTCCTGAGGAAAATAACCCCTTAATGCAAGAATACTGTACAGTGCTGGAGATGCATGTCCCTTGCTCATTACCAGGCGGTCCCTATTTGGCATCTCCGGATCTTTAGGATCTATAACCATCTCTTTGAAATAAAGGTCTGTAAGAATATCTATTATACTGAGAGAACCACCCGGATGTCCGCTCTTAGCGCTGTATACCATTTTTATTATTAGGGATCTAGCTGACTGTGCGATATTAAAAAGTGTCTTATTATCCAGTTTTTTATCCTGGATTTCCATATCACTAGGAAATTCCATTTTTCACATTGCCCCGAATTACTTTATAGAAAATGAAATTAAAACTTTTCCTATTTTTACAAACTAAAAAATTATGAAATTTCATGTTTGTCTTTTCTTATATGAAACTCCTCTCCTTCAGGTATAATTCCGGTCGCAAAGAATATGATCTTTACCTTTCCTTTAAATGTATTATCGGTTTCCTGTCTGACAATAATGTTTGCACCCGGTGATACTTTGTCCTTCATGAATTTCATTGCTTTTTCCCTTTCTTCCACGGTTAAGGTATCATCTCCGGAAATGCTTAGAAGGAGACCCCTCGCCTGGGAAATCTCTGAAGAGTTAAATGGAGAGTTTAATGCAGATTCGCAGGCTTCCATTACCCTCTGCTCAGGTGACGAATCAGAAATCCCCACTCCAAATATACCAAGCCCACCAAGTTCAAGAATTTTTTCAAGATCTGAAAGCTCTGTATTCACAGTTGCACTCTTTGAAACGCTTTCAATCAATCCTTCAATTGCATTCATCATGATGGAATCAGCAAATTCAAGGGCAACGTTGAACAGCTCCCTTGGTGCATATTTTCTTATCCGGTCATTCTCGAAGAGGATAAGGGAATCGCAGAATTGAATCAGTTCTGATTCTCCTTTTCTGGCATTCTCCATACGTTTTTTCCCCTCGCTTGCCATTGGGAGGGAAGCTATACCTATAACTATGGAATTTCTTTCCTTTGCCTTCATCGCAAGAAAGGGTGAGGAACCCGTTCCAGTCCCGCCACCAAGTCCAGTTACAATGATCGCGATTTTAACCCTGTCCAGGCTTTTTTCAATCTCTGTTTGAGACTCTCTGGCTGCAGCATTACCAACCTGAGGGTCGGCTCCAGCCCCTCTTCCCTTTGTGAGTTGTTTTCCAAGCACAATCTTCTCTTTCACTCCAATCTTACTGAGATGTGATGCATCTGTATTTGCTGCCGCAAATGAGATTTCGCAATATGGTGAGTTAAAACTTCTATTTACCATTCTCTTGATAGTGTTAGAGCCTGCCCCGCCCATTCCAAAGATCTTTATCCTTAATTTATTCTCCTCAACAAGTTCTGTGAGTTTTTCCTTTGAAGTACCGTAATTCTCCTCTTCTTCATCAATGCTGGGATTCCCAGAAATCATAATGAATAATAGTATAGGAATATATAAGTTATCTTTTTTGTTTCCTGTATAAATTCTAAGTTATCAAAATTAAAACTCAGAAATCTTCTAAAACATTAAGTATAAAATAACAAAAATGAAAGAATTGTGGCTAAGCAGATCAAATTAAGATAAAATTAGTATTAAAACTAACTGTAATACTTCTCTCTCAATTTCTTTTTATCGACTTTCCCTGTGGAAGTCATATCGAAGGAATCAACTTTCACATATTCGTCTGGCATCCAGAATTTTTCAATTCTCCTTTCTTCTACAAACCTTTTCAGGAATTCATCCACTTCCTCTTTTTTAATTGTATTATTTGAAGTGTAGAAAGCAACAGGTCTTTCTCCCCACTTCTCATCTTTCTTACCGATGATAGCCACTCTGTCAATGCCGTCATACAAACTCACTACATCTTCTAGTATCAAAGTAGGAATGAATTCACCACCTGATTTAACAGCATCTTTTTCCCTATCCACTATACAAAGGTATCCTTTTTCATCGATATAACCAAGATCACCTGTATGAAGCCACCCTTCAGCCCATAACTTTTTTGTAGCCTCGGCATCTTTATAATATTCTTTTGCAACATATGGAGACCTTACGAGGATTTCGCCAAATTTCTTCTTTACTTCAGTACCTACATCTGATTTTGACTGTAATATTTTAATTTCGACAAAGGGGGCTGGAATTCCTGCCTTAATCTCATACTTTTCTCTTTCTTCATCATCAAGATCCCAGGTCTCACTATTGAGCGTGGAGAACGAAACGAGAGGTGCTGTTTCAGATAGACCATAAGCTCCAATGCTCGTAACATTAAACGATTTGGCTCTGTTTTTCAGTTCCATGGTTAAAGCCCCACCTCCAATTATACATCTCAGGTTAAGTGATGGCAGTATATTACTGGAATTTTTCGCAGCCAACAACATATATAGTATGGATGGAACCATTGCAGTTGTACTGACCTTTTCACTCTTCATAAGTTCAAGTATCTTTTCTGGATTATATCTACCAGGAAGTACATATTTAAGACCTTTAAGAAGGAAAAGTTGAGGAAGACCCCATGCGTGAACGTGAAACATTGGAACAAGAGGCATTAAAGTATCACCTGACCCAAGGGATATAGGGTAATCAGACACAGTATTAGCAATCGAAAATGCATGAAGCACAATATCCCTATGGGTAAAAGAAACACCTTTCGGCATTCCAGTAGTTCCAGATGTATAGAAAAGTGTTGCAGTGTCGTCTTCTGATATATAAGGGAGAGGTGTATTTTCATCTGAATTTAAAAGGTCTTCGAAATTTATCACGTTATTAAATGGTAAGTTAATTTCTTCCTTAGAAGTCCTATAAATGATCCATCCTTTAACAAAACCAAAGAGTTCTTTGTATTCAACAAACATCTTGGCTATCTCATCTCTCAGTATCAAGTACGAGTCTTCAGCATGCTGAATGGTGTAATATATAAGCTCTGTTGGGTATCTTATATTAACTGTGTGCAATATGGCACCAGTCATTGGAACAGCATAAAAAGACTTCAAGAAATTAATCGTATCCCAGTCAAGAATTCCTATTTTGTCCCCAGGTTCAACTCCAATTTTAACCAATCCCTTTGCCAGAGAAGTTACATCGGTGCCAAATTTACTGAATGTTGTCCTTCCAAATTCTGAATCTACTATTTCTTGACCTGGATTTCTAACTGTACTACTTTTTAATAAATTTCCAAGTGTTAGTTCATATTTTACGTAAGCCATTGGGAAATAAATATTACCAATCTAATTTAAACTTCCCAAATTTTCATTTCACTTATATAGGAAATTATTCTTTTTCCGTAGACTTTCCTAACCTAAGTCTTATTTAGGTGAATAAATATTATTATACATTGCTTAAAATTTATATATATAATTAATTTAATTTTAAAGTAGAATTATAACATCATCTTCCTTTTACATCGTAATTTTCTGCTTCACCATTCTATCATATTTAAAAAGTAACGATTTTTACAGGCTCCTCATGCAGTT
>JAKBQK010000512.1 GCA_021835265.1 Thermoplasmata archaeon | reverse complement strand
AAGGTTTGTATATTGATTTCAATTTAAGATAAATTCTAAAAAAAGGAAATATTATAACGTAGTACTGCAATGTGTAACAATGAAGGTAGTGATACAGGTATCAGAAAAGGATAAAATTCCGATGGGAAATATTGTCGGATCTCACATTGCAGTTTTAAAGGATGTTGAAACTATAGAGGTGGTATTTCTGGAAGGTGCCATAGTGGCAACCGTAAATGAGGAAATGATAAAGCCTCTGCTGGAAGAAAAAAAGCTTATATTAATGGCATGTAAAACTTCTATGGAAATGAACAACATAAAAGCTTCAGATCTTGTGAAGGGAGTTTCACCTACACCTCAGGGTGGGTTCATCGAAATCATAAGGAGACAGCAGGAAGGATGGTACTACATTCATGTATAGTTTCAGTATAAGTAAGGCCTAAATTTACCTGAGCATCCCTTACAGAATCATGAAGGTATTTCGCAACAAAACCATTTGATATGCACTGTTCATTTAGATTTTTATAATCTATTTTTGAATAAGTTGATTCTGCATGTTAAGATTTTGCATTTTAATATTAGAATCTTTTCCTGGACAAATATATATACATAAAATATAATAAATTATTATGAATATATAATTCTACGCGTAACCAAAATTAATATATGACGCATTCTTTAAGTAAGCATGAAAAGACGAATGTTGGATTCAGATGAATCCAGCGGAAGTATGCTGAAAGGTATAGTTGCAACCTTTCTCTCCATGTTGATTCTAGGTCCATTTATGGGAATAGGATGGATCATATCGGGACTTTTTGGAGGGATTGCATCACGAGGTGGCCTAAGAGGCTTTGTAGCAGGACTGATTGGGGGAATAGTTCTAGCCCTCATAGTCATTGAGATATCTTACTATGTGGGGCCTTCAACAATCAACCATATAATGAGTTATACCGGTAATTTCTACTTTGTTAACAATGTAAAGACAATTTACCTTGAAACAAGGCAGCAACTGGGTGTAGACCCATTGCATACAATAATAAGTGTTGTAGCAGAAGGAGCAATAGTACCAGCAGTTGGCGGTCTCATAGGTGGGTTTTTCCTGTCTAGAGACTCAGATTAAAAACTATAAATCCTTTTTTAGAATATCAATAAAATATTCCTCATTTTTTCTTTCCAGTTTTCTGTAGGATGATTGGAGAATATCTAGAATTGAATTCATTATCTTATCCTTTTCAATTCCAAGGTACCCCATAACTTCAGAATCAAGTCCGCACGGTCTTATCTTCATGAAACCTTCAAGGGACGCTTCTCCATAATTTACCGCCAGTCCATGGTACGATACACCCCTATCTATTTTCATTCCAAGGGAGCAGACTTTTTTGTCACCATTTGGGGAATTAGTTACCCAAATGCCAGGTTCTTCTCCAAGATGTGGTTCATAGCCGAGTTCTGTGAATGAATTCATCACTATCTTTTCTAGCGTCTGGACGAACAATCTAACATCCTTTCTCTCATTTTCCTTAAAAACTCTAACAATTGGATAAATTACCAGCTGTCCAGGCCCATGGTAGGTTACATCCCCGCCTCTTTCAATGAGTATCGGATTTAGACCCTTATAATTCTCTGGGTTTGCACCCCGGCCTATGGTGTATACTCCAGGAGAATGTTCAACAAAAATAAACGTATCTTCTATTAGATCGTTATACCTTAAAAAATGAAGTTTTTTCTGGAAATTCCAGACTTCTTCATACTCTCGTATTCCAAGATCAAGAAATTGGCTTGAAGTGGAGAGGTTTATCATACGCTATCTCAGCCGATTCCTGTATACCTTCAGAGAGTGTTGGGTGAGGGTGAATAGTTGATCCAATATCCTCTACATTCATACCCGTTTCAACAGCAAGACTGAGCTCACTTATCATCTCGGAAGCACGAGGTGCAGCAATTCCAGCTCCAGTCACAGTACCATCTTCATCATAATATATGCTGTAGAATCCATTTGAACTGTTGAGCCCCTGGCTTCTACCATTTGCCGCAAGTGGGTATCTTGTGGATTTCTGTCCTCTACTCCCGGTAAATGCAATTTCTGGATCTGAATAAACAACCATTGGCATTGCGTAATAATCTACAGTTGTTTTGTCACCTGCGATGTTATGTGCAGCCACCCTACCATCATAGAAAGCTCTATGCGCTAGCATCGGTCCTCCTGTGGATACATCACCAACCGCGTATACACCTCTTTCACTTGTCATCTTGTACTTATCTGTCTTTATGAATCCATTTTCCATCTCAAGTTTCAGGGTTTCCAGACCGAATCCCTCAGTGTTAGGTTTCCGGCCTACTGTGACGAGAACTGCTTCAGCTGAAATGCTTGCACCCGATTCCATCTTGACAAAATATTTATCCTTCTTCTCAACAGATGAAACCTTTGCGGAAAGAAGAATCCTAATACCCATTTCCTTCATCTTCCTCTCTACAGGCTTTATGAGCTCTGGATCAATACCTGTAAGAATACTCGGCAGCATTTCAATTAGTGTTACCTGTGCTCCCAGTTTTGCAAAGGCAGTTCCAAGTTCCACTCCTATGTATCCACCGCCTATAATAACTAGATCCTTTGGAACAGTCTTTATGTCCAGAATCTCCTTATTATACATCACATCCTTGAAAGCATCTATTCTTGTTGGAGATGATCCTGTGGCAATAACAAGGCTGTCGCATTGATGAGTCTCGGAACCAATCTGCACATGCTGCTTATCCACTATTTTGGCATCCCCATTAATTATTTTCACTCCGTATGCCCTACAAAGTGTTTCAACACCAGATACAAGTCTGTTTATCATTGACCATTTCCATCCCTGCCACTGGTTCATATCAATGTTGTAACTGAGTCTTACACCTGGAAGAGTCTTAAGATAGGATAAGCTCTCTGACATTTCTATAAGTGCCTTGGATGGGATACATCCATAATTCAGACATTCTCCACCAACTTTATTTTTCTCAACCAGCAAAACGCTTCTTCCCAGCTGACCAAGTCTGATTGCAGTAGAATATCCACCCGGCCCACCGCCAATAATTATAGCATCATATTTCATATGATCACCTTATCAGGAAAGATATGGGGTCCTCCAGATATGATTTTACCTTCACAATAAATCTGGCTGCATCTGCACCATCTATAAGTCTATGATCGCATGAAAGTGAGATTATTGTACTGTCATCTCCTGATTCGAAATTAGTTCCTTTCTTTGTAGATCTGTGAACTGCAAGTATGGCAACCTCCGGATAATTTATGATCGGTGTTGATATTAATCCACCAATAGACCCAACATTAGATATTGTAAAGGTTGAATCCTGCACGTCCGTTAGGGTTAACTTATTTTCTCTAGCCTTCTTTGCAAGATCGGATATCTCAGATGATATCTGGACAACTGATTTATCCAGTGCGTTTTTTACAACAGCTACTGTCAATCCAGATGGTGTATCAATTGCAACTCCCATATTAATATCCTTTCTGAATATATATCTCTTATTTGCATCATCATAATGGGCATTAAATTTTGGAAACTCGGTGAGTGCCACTGCTACAGCTTTCACAAAGAATGGTGTTAGAGTAACTTTTGTCCCTTTTTCTTTCATATCGTTCATGGTTTTTGTAAGTTTTGAAATATCAACAGTTTCCGCAACCATAAAATGGGGCATGATCTGTTTTGATTTTGACATTTTCTCAAATATCAATCTTCTGAGACCATGAGGTTCGAAGATCTGATCTCCCTCAGATGTATTCGTGGTCTCTTCCACATGAAGGGCTGGCTCAGGCTCCTTTGGCTGTGGTGGGGGACTCACTTTAGGTTCTTCCTTAATAGGAGTCGGTTCCTGCATCCTCTGGCTCTGTGCCTCAGCAGCCTTTGGCTGTTCAACCTGCCTGGCAGTTACTGGCGGTACAGGTGCCATCTTTATACCGGAAGTTTTGGGCGCTCCAGCCTTTTGTTTCATCTCTCTTTCAGCATTATCCAGATCTTCCAGAGTCACCCTTCCATTAGGTCCGGTTGGTGTTATGGTATCCAGATCTATGCCCCTATCTTTCGCAATCCTCCTTATTGTAGGAGAAGCCAGTATTCTTCTATTCTGATCATCATTCATCACTTTCTTTTCACCTCCCTCCTCTTTATCTGCTTCGGATACAGATATACTCTCCTGGGATTCATTCTTAACCACAGACGCAGGTTCAGGTTTCTTTTCTTCAGTCTTTGATCCATCATCAATCTCTATGATGACTTCTCCAACTTTAACAACCTGTCCTTCCTTAAAAAGTATTCTATTAACCTTTCCTTCTACTGGACTGGGTACGTTTATATTGACCTTATCAGTCATTATTTCTACCATATCCTGCTCTTTCTTTACAACGTCGCCTTCTTTGACGATCCACTTTATTATTTCCCCTTCTGTGACACCCTCTCCGATGTCCGGCAAAGTAAATTTAAACATTTTTATCACCTGTACTGCTGCATTTTATTTACAGCTTTGAGTATCCTCATTTCATTTGGCAAATAATAATCCTCTAATCTGTATGGGAAAGGTGTGTCAGGACCAGTTACCCTCATTATCGGACCCAGCAGATAATCAATTGCCCTTTCTGCTATAAATGCCGATATTTCCGCTCCCATACCAAGGGTTCTTGGTGCTTCGTGAACTATAATTACCCTACCAGTTTTCTTGACTGAATTTAGTATTGTTTCACCGTCATATGGAACGAGTGTCCTTAAATCAATAACATCTGCATCAAGGTTATTTTTGCTTACTGTGTTCATCACTGTAGGAACCATGGAACCATAGGTTATAAATGTAAAGTCATTCCCTTCATGCAAAAGTGATGCTTTTCCTATGGGAATCTCATACTCTTCTTCTGGAACTTCCTGTTTCTGGCTTCTATAGAGCTTTTTAGGCTCCAGGAATATAACCGGATCATTCATCCTCAGACTTTTTATCAGCAAACCCTTTGCATCATATGGATTGGATGGAGTGACAACCGTAAGACCTGCCGTGTGAGCAAAATATGCCTCTCCACTCTGTGAATGATAAAGACCACCTTTTATACCTCCACCATATGGTGTCCTCAGAACCATGGGAACATTATATTCACCACCACTCCTGTATCTTATTTTTGCAGCCTGATTCACAATCTGATCAAAAGCGGTGTAAATGAAATCCTGAAACTGGATCTCTGGAACTGCTCTCAATCCAGTTAAGGACATGCCTATGGCCATTCCTACAATTCCA
>JAKBQK010000103.1 GCA_021835265.1 Thermoplasmata archaeon | reverse complement strand
TGCATTCCTATTGTTACTCTTTTCCCCCCCGATAGAATCTAGTTCAAAATTAAGATTAAAACCCACATCCTGGAGCAATCCACCAAAAAGATCACCAACGCGCTCACTTTCATCGACGGCCCTATCTAGTTGTGATTCCATCTGGGACATCCATTGGGCATTAGCCTGGCCTTTTCCTATGGTCTTTACATAAGTCTTCATTGTGTCTGCAAAACTGTTCATCAATGCAGACTGGTCTTTCATCATGCCTATATCATCCACTATAAGAACAAATGATCTTATCTTCGAAGCCTGAACTCTTAGATTTTTAGCCTTTTCCTCAAAAGCCTGCTCTAAACTCTTATTTCCTATGGATCTCGCGGCTTCCTTTTGCGCATCATATTTTTGTGCCATCGAATCACATTTACCAGCATAGTCCTCTGCTTTCTTCTTAAGCAGCTTTATGTTCATCTGTGTTTCAACTTCAAGCTCTTCCTTAGATTTTCTGTTGAAAACGCTCAAATTATATCACCTCTGGATTTTCGTCCTCATCATCTTTCTCTTCACTATCCTTCTTGGGAATAGTTTTTTGAGGTTCATGAATAGTATTTTCATTACTAGCCACTTTAGAGGTAGATTTTTCAGTAATAGTTTCGAAATAAAGTTCAATATTATCCATATCTTCCATTATCCGTCCATGATCATTCATTTCTTCCTTTACTGTGTTTTGAAATTCCCTTATCATCTGACGATTCTTTAAGGTTTTATCCAGCTTCCTCATGAATTTTGAATCTTTTTCAGACATAAGTTCATTAATTGATTGGAGCATTGACATGAATTTATATTTTTCTTCCATGTGGTTATACTTTGCAATTTCAGCATTCAAAGAGTCTGTTGCCCTAATTTTCTTTATGTGATTCATATCGTCTGAATTATCTTTCATCCTGTTAATGAGGTCCTGAAGTTCTACAATATGTTCCCGGGATACATCCATAATAACATATAACTCCTGAAGACTTTTATTTAAAATCTTACTCCCCTTTTTTCCCAGGAATTTTTTGTCTCCATATGAAGACCACAATCCAACTAACTTTTTCATGAAACCCTCTGATTTGCTGGAATCTCCACGATAATATGCCAGACTTTCAATAAGTGACTGAAAATCATTATTTTTTTTCATAGAAATCATCAATTATTTGCAAATTCCTCCTTCCATTTGTAATATTTCTTACTCATTTCCTCATTTACTGCAGGTTTAATCTTGGATAATGCAACCTCAAAATCCTGCCTTGTAATTGGATTAATCCTGTAGGTAACCTTCTCAGAGCCAAAAATTACCTTATCCTTATCTTCCATTATCACCCTATTTGTTCTTCTAAGCATATTCCTTATTGCCTCTGCACACAAATAAAACAAATCTCGACCGGAGAAACCTTCGGTATTGGCCACTATATCGTCTATCGAGTCATCTACCCTGTATCCTTTGCCAGTAGTATGAATACTAATTATTTTCTTTCTGGTTTCCGCATCCGGTAATCCTATGAATATCCTTTTTTC
This sequence comes from Thermoplasmata archaeon, assembly GCA_021835265.1. Next base: position 3,730 of record JAKBQK010000103.1, on the reverse strand, counting down.
AAATCTGGAAAGAATTGCCTGATCAAGTTCCCATGGAACATTAGTTGCTGCAACAGTCATTACAAAACTTTCATCTGTAGAAAATCCATCAAGCTGAGATAAAAATTGCTGGAGAACCGCACCCGCATTTTTGTTTCCGTCACCTCTCTGTCTCAGGAGAGATTCAATTTCGTCCAGAAAAACTACAGAAGGAGCTTTTTCCCTGGCAACTGTATAGAGTGAGGACACTATTCTCTCTGAATCACCAACATATCGAGAGATAAGTTCTGACACTGGCACATTAAAGAATGTTGCATCAATATTTGAACTGATTGCCTTTGCAATAGTCGTTTTACCAGTTCCAGGAGGTCCAAACAGCAAAATATTTCTAAGGTTTGGAACCTTAACATCAAGATCGGGTTGAGCCATTGCAAAAAAAACAGCTTCTTTGATAATTTCCTTTTGATCTTCCAATCCACCGATTTCCGACCACTTTACATTTGACTCACTTATGAGAGACATGATTCTACTTCTAAATTCCTTTTCCATCTGACCAATGAGTCCATTACTAGTCTTTTTACTATCCTGCTTACTTTCATGTTTTTTCAAAGTTTTAGGATTATTATTCAAGATCTCAGTTTTTCTTTTATCCCAGGATTTTATGAGAGCATCATAGGATGGATTGTTGCCATCAAGTTTCTTTAACATATGAAGGTTGTTGATAATCTTCTCGCATAATATGATACTGTCCCTGATATTTCCCTTTTCCTCCATACTGGTTTCAATTTTTATATCGTCAGCAATAAGCTTTTTCAATCCACCAATCTGCAGGTAATCTGAATCCAATAAATTCACTCTCCCTTCACATCACTCTCTGTATTCTCGTCATTATCTTCTTCTGTCTCTGTCTTTTTGACCTTGCCTGGTTTTAGTGAATTATCATTTCTATCCATTTCCTTAAACATCTCCATGTATTTACTTCCCATAACAGATGCACCCTGATCATCTTCTATTTGCAGGTCTCTTACTGTATTCAAGAGATCATCGGTTTTCTGTAGTGCTACCTTATTCTTTGTCTTTGACTGAAGTATGTTGGTTTTAATGGCGTTAGAATTGGTTTTCGAAATAATATTATCCACGCTGCTTGGTGAAACCGAAGTTTTAGATTCCTTTACCTCCTGCATTAACTCAATTTTCTTAGTGTGGTTCAATATCTGATTTTCGTTGGTATGGATCTTTCTTTCCAATAGTTCAAGCTCCTGAGCAATTTGAACTCTTTTGGATCCAGAAGCTTTACTACCCTCTTTCATTAAAGAATTAAACTTTTCCTGTTTTCTCTCATTATCTTTTTCTATAAGGGAAATCTCTGTTCTAGTCTGCTGAATAAGGCTCTCAATTTCATCTGGTGAAAGGCTTTCAAGGCCTTTCGGCTTTCTGCTATTAAATAAAGGCATATGATCATCAAATCAATTTAAATTAGAATAAAAGGTTTTCCTTTGTTTAATTGAAAAGGGAAATCTTCAATAGTTGAACAATTTGTTTAAATTTTTTTTATCCTTTCATGTAGCCTACAATAAAGCCCACGATAAACAAGATGAGTGATATAGAAATTGCACCTATATTGGAAAATGGAATTATCTTGTTTATATTTGTTATTATATACTCTATGTGAGACTTTACATCGTCATAAAAGGTTGACAGTGAAGCTTTAGGCAATACTGAAAAGTTGATGTATTCAGAAAGGAACACCGCGATCACTATAAGGATCACAGACCAAACACCTTTCTTTATACCCAGTCCAAAAAGCAATCCATCTATGAATATTAATGCAAGCTCAACTAACGGATTGCTTAGAACTGACGAAACAGTAATGGACCCTGTTGAATTTGTTGCTGTCATACTGACAACAGTAAGTATCCCCATTAAATCCATAATAGTATATATTGTCAGACCTTAAATAATTTTGTATAAAGTCAGAAATTAAAATAAAAGTGAAAATATATTAATATATCTACTCTATCTTAACGGTTTTTAACCCTTTAATTGGTGCTCTTACGTAAAGAACCCCTGAGGTATATTTTGCTGATATGGCCGCATCATGGTCAAGTTCAACTGGAAGCCTAACTGATTTCCAAATTTTATCTGGTCTCTGATCAAGCAACATGTTTACATTCTCTGGAGACTTTCTTGATGCGGATATCTCAATAGACATCTTACTTGATGTTACCTTAATATCTTTTTTATCAAATCCTGGCATGTCAGCTTCAATCACGATTTCTCCATTATCCTCATACATCCTTACTGGAGGGTATAGATAAGTTAGAACTTCCTTAGCTCTATCATTTACGTTCTTCATAAATTCATCAGCCATAAATTTCAACGGTCCATATATTGTTGTCATACGCTAAATATTTCAATAACTTATTTAAAGCTTTATTAGGGAAAATATACACAGAAACAGTTAATAATTTTTAATTTCAAGTGAAGTGAAAAGATAATTATGATTTATTGCATTATCTGACGTGCATAAAAGCGAATTTATTACTGTTATAATAAGGGCCTACAACAGAAAAGATTTCCTTATAAAGGCAGTTGATAGTGCGCTTAACCAAACCCTTGAGGCTTCAGATTATGAGGTAATTGTTGTTAAGAACTGGAAAGATGAAATTATCGATAACTACCTAAGTTCAAAAAGTATAAAGGTGATCTTTAAGGATGGTATAGCAGGGTCACTTATTGTGGAGGGTTTAAAAGCTTCAGCTGGAAACGTTATATGTTTTCTGGACGATGATGACCAATTTATGAATATGAAATTAGAAACAGTCTATAGGAAATTCTATGAAAATAAAGAGCTCACATATTACCATAATGGTATTTCAGCCATAAAGGAAGATGGTAGCCCGGCAAATTTCAAACATGATTCCATAGATTTTGGAATGTCAAATATTTCAATTAAAAAACTTGCATTAAATGAGAACATAATTGAAAAAATATCATTCTTTCAGGATCCAATAGTGTTTTCACTTGCTCTAAATTATGGTGGAAAGTTAATTGATGATAAAACTCCACTTACTTTTTATCTTCTTCATTCAAGTACTTCAAATTTTGAAAACATGAGTTTTGAGGAGTATAAAATAAAATCTTATAAGGCTTATCAAAACTATCTTAAAAACGCAGAAATGGTACTTTCACTGCTTGAAAAAAGAAAGGCCAGACGATATATGGCAGCAATGATATGCGATTTAAAGATGGGTAGATTTCAATTTAATCCTGAGATCAGACCTGATCACGTGTTTACATTCATAACGTGTAAATATATACCGTTAAGCAGAAGATGGATACAATTCAAATCCTATATTGCATTGAAGTATTTCCCCAGGAGATTCAGACCAGTAATTTTAAGAAAAAGAGAACACCAATTTAACCTTGATAAAAATAAAAACAATTAGAACCAAAATACTAAATTTTTTCCATCAGGTCTTCTATGTTAATATTCGATATTAAATGGTCTATCTCTTTATAATAGTTGCCTCTTTTATTTTTCTCCCTTTGATGAAATCTCGCTATAATAGGCTCTATAAGCTTTTCTCTTAGTTCTGATTCCAGAACCCACTTCAACCCAAAATCAAGCCTCTTTTTTCCTAGTTGATCAGAACCCTCAAGGTATTTTCTATGTCGGTTTATGGCGGCAAAAAGTTCTTTATAACTTTCTAGGTTTGTATTTGTGGAACCTACAACCTCCCTTGGAAAG
>JAKBQK010000091.1 GCA_021835265.1 Thermoplasmata archaeon | reverse complement strand
GAGTTTCTAGGGCAGTATTCTCTGACCCTGCATGTTAGGGAGATAAAGCTGACACCGGACGACGAAAAAACATTAGGGGAGACCCATGAATAATTTTGTCCCAAAACCTATTCCAACGATAAATATAAAAATGATGGATTTGTGAGGCACCTTATATTTTTTATGTATATCCGAAAACGATTTTGGAAATAAACCTTGCCTGCTAAATGTAAGTGAAAGTCTGCTACAAATGATCATAGACGCTACGCTTAGACCAAAGAAACTATTAATTGCAAGTAAGGTAATAATTATTTCTGGAATTGGACCAAAAAACTTAGCTATAATCTGTATCCCAGGAGCAGGAGCAACTGCAATTGATGCAATGTTGGAAAGTCCCCATCCAACGGTAAGCGCATAAGAAAAGAGAACAAATACGAAGACTATCAAAAGAGTTGCAAAAAATAATCCCCTCTTGATCAATCTTTGAGGTGCTTTGCTTTCATAACCCATATAAACCGTAGATGTTGTTCCAGACATGGTATATGATGCAGTAAGCATACCGATAGCGAACCCTACCACTCCGCCGCTTCCAAGTGCTGGATTATAAACTGCTAGAGTATTGTGCGGTCCGACTACTATTATAATAGCAATACTTAGAATTGTTATTACAATCAGTTCGGTAATAACAGTGATTATTCCATAGTTGAGCGACGTTTTAATTCCAAGATAGTTTATAACGAAACCAGGAAGCAGTATTCCGATCGAAATTGGAACGAAAGTCCAGTATGGAATATTTATTCCAAAACTTGAAAGTACGTACTGGATTACTATCGCATATGCTAGAATGTTGGATGATATTATAGCGAGGTAATAGACGAAATATGACATTCCGGCCATAAAACCTCCCCTGCTACCTATTGCTTTATGAGTAAAATATTGAACTCCAGCAGCGCTGTATAGCTTCTTTGAGAATTGGTACGGGGTGTTAACCCAGAGCCAAACTAGCAGAGCTCCCACAAGAAAGGCTATGGGAGAAGCACCAAGAGAGTAAACCGCAACTGCACCAAAAACAACAGCGAATGTAGACATGGGGGCATTCGACATGAGTCCTTGAGCCATCACATGCCAAAGACCAACAGAACTTTTGTCCAGATCGGGTCCTTTATCAGAATGTCCTGAAACTTCATTGTGGTTTTCCATTATTGACCACCTGCTTTAAAATTATCGGAGGAAAGCACTTGTGAAAATATTTTGATTCCTTCTCTTAACTCATTATCAGGTATGTTAAGTGCACCCATGAACCGAAATACATTGGAAAAATGTCCGCAAGTATGCATCAAGAGTCCGTTGTATAGAAGTTCATGCTTTATATTCATCATAGTCTTTCCGTCCAGTGGTGAGTTACCGTGATAAAGCTCAACTCCAACCATGAAACCTTTACCTCTTATGTCTGCTATTAGGGGAGAGTCTATTTTTTTAAAAGAATCTATTATAAATCTTCCGTCTTCTTTTACTCTTTCGAAATATCTAGGTACGGTTTTCATTACAACTGTTCCCGCCGCAAGTGCCAATGGATTGGCCCTATAAGTTCCTAAGTGAAAAGGTTTTGAAAGTAGATTATCATAATCATCACGATAATAAATAACTGACACTGGTATGCCTCCTCCTATTGACTTGCTAATGCACACAATATCTGGTTGCACATTGTCCCACTCAAACGCCCACATTTTACCAGTCCGGCCTACTCCCGTTTGGACTTCATCCACAATCATTGTGAGGTCGAACTCATCACAGAATTCTCTGATTGCTCTCAGGAACCCGGGTGGAGGAACCACGTACCCTCCTTCTCCCAATATAGGTTCCACAATTATTGAGTCTGGATGAGAATAACCCGATTCAGGATCCAAAAAAATCCTTTTCATAAGAGCCATAATATCTGAAACGTCACTATTTGGGGTGAATTTGTACGGATAAGGTACACGTATGATATTAAAACCAGACGAGTATGACCCCGCCCGATATTTATTGCCTGCGGTTGCAGAAATTATGCCCCCAGAAACGCCATGGTATGCTCCCTCGAATGCAATTGTTGATCCCTTGCCTCCGTGAACTGCGTGTGCAATATTTATAGCTGTTTCGCAAGCGTCTGCGCCACTAATTCCAAACATAATTTTGTAATTTTGCATGTTTTTGGGAAACGTCTGTTTCAAAGTTTCCATAAAGTTTATCCGAGCTTCCGTGGGAATTTCCAAAGCATGCCATATTGAACTCATTTGATTAGCTACTGCTGAAATTATTTCTTCATTATATCCTAAGTTCAATACACTTATACCGCTTACCCAATCTATATACTTGTTTCCATCCATGTCCTCAATAACTGATCCTGAAGCTCTCTTTATTGCGATCGGAAAAGAATCTGTATATGTAATGGTGCCTGTTTCTAAATTAGTCTGTCTTTTCAATAACTCCAAACTTCGGGGTCCAGGGATTTTTAGTCCTTTCAATCCGATATTGTTCATAATTTATCGAAATTACATGTTCTCTTTACTATATATATACGTAATATGAATGCTTGATTTTGTTAATTTATAGAAAATTTTTCTATAAAATCCTAATTTCACACAAAGTTGTAAGCCTTTTATACGAATCTCGATTATGGGGATGATGGACAAAGTAGATAAAACGGACCTAAAGATTATGAGAATTCTATGTGGGAATTCCAAGACCACCTTAGGAAATATCGGTAAAAAAATAGGGATTTTTTCACCATCAGCAGTAAGTAAGAGAATTAAGGGATTAGAAAAATCAGAAATAATAAGAAAAAACACAGTAGAAATAAATTTCAATAAAATAGGGTTAGATTTCCTAACCATAACCTTTGTAAAAGCAAAATATTCAGAAAATTACCATAACATTGTAGCCGAGAAATTAATGAGCATCAAAGGCATCATCTCCATTTATTTCCTGTTAGGTGATATAGATTTTGTTTTAATAACTCTCAATAAATCAAAGGAAGAGTATGAATATATTCTTGAACAACTAACAAAAATTGAGGGAGTGGAAAGAACCGATACCCGCACGGTACTCAGAGTTTTTAAAGAAGGCGACTACGATTCTGTACTTGAAAAATATATCTCATCCCAACAAGCTTGACACATGTAGCGCTAAATCAATCTTAGATTTTAATCGATTCAAATGCTTTTAGTAAATCCTCAGGTGATTCAAGAGTCTTTACGAACGCCAATCTTTCTTTTGTATTGGTCTGTCCATTGAATATTCGATACTCTATTGTTAATTTAATGTTGATATGCTTTTAACCCCTTTGTTTTGTTTTTTGAAACAACAGACATTGCCTCGTACAATAAATTTGAAGCTAACAAAGCCGTATTTTGACTAATTGGGTCGTATTGAGGAGATACCTCTACAACATCAAAGCCTACTATTCTATGACCATACAATTCTCTAACTGCCTCCAGAATTTCCCAACTACTAAGTCCACCCACTTCTGGAGTTCCGGTTCCCGGGGCAAAAGCTGGGTCTACAACATCAATATCAATAGATACATACAACGGATCATTTGTATTGAATTCTGTCATAAGGTATTTCATGGCTTTTCTTGCTCCAATCTCATGGAATTCCCTAATTGTCTGAAGTTTAATACTGTTATTTTTAACGAAATCTAAATCATCCTTAGAAAAAAAGGGACCCCTCATGCCACCTTGGCTTATACCGTTTAGTAGATTCTCATCCATAGCTCTTCTTAACCATGTTCCATGGGTATATTTTTTACCCCAATATTGATCCCAAAAGTCAAAGTGAGAATCTAAATGCAAAATATTCAATTTTCCATGTTCTTTACTAAGTGTTCTTAAGGCAGGGAGTGTAACTGAGTGATCTCCTCCTGCAATAAAAGGAACAACCTTGGCATTAACCAACTTAGACAGTTTTTCTTCTGTTGCCTTAAACGTATCTAATATATATCCAGGTACTACATCTATGTCCCCATAATCAATTATATTCATCTCATCAAATGGGTACACATCGAGGAAATAATTGTATGGTCTTAAGAGTCTTGATTGTTCTCTAATGGCTGAAGGTCCATTTCTGGCCCCTGTTCTATATGTTGTACCGTCATCAAATGGAATCCCAACAAACGCACCCTCTATGTCTGTGAGATCGCTGCTGAATGGTAGTCTCGCAAAAAAAGCTGGTTGTGTGAATCTTGCGTGGACTAAGGCATCAAGCGGGGAAATTTTTCTTTTGGCCATGATTCACAATTTGATATGTACGTAAATACATATCGGTTAACTACGTTGCCGAATCTTCATTGATAATTTGAAAACCGAAAGAGGAGTGCACATTCATCAAACTTACTCGATTATCCCTTAAAATCTCATATGGAAAATATATTAACCTCATTCCTACGAGGTCTCCAATCCCTCTTTTATCAAAAAAGAGATTTTTTACATGTCCCTCATCTGAAACGAATTTTAGTATGTCCCCGTTCTTTTCGTCAAGTTTCTTTTGCACTTTTTCAGTAAACGATGACAGGGATTTCGGTCTGGTTTTTACAAATGGGGCATCTGATTTGTCTCGAAAAAAATCATCTGTCAAATCAGAGATGTGCGCCTCCGCCTTGAGAAATGAATAAAATTTCTTCGTATATAGGTCCTTCACCCATGGTTCCCACTGTTGCTCTTTGTTTGTTTTTGACATATCAGAAAAAACTACTTTACTTGACTGGAATTGCTATGAGTGGATGATAGAAACGTTGTTGGAGGAAAGCGTTCAGTATCAACCCTAACATCATACTTCTCACTATCCTTTATCTTGTTTTCTTTTACCAGTTTTCCTAATTCATTTTTTACAATCTCAATCTTTTTATCTGATTTCATATCAGTTTCATCAAGATCGATGACCTTTAGGACCTGGGCATTAAATGAAAAAACTATCCTACCAACCACTACCCTACGTACTTGGGGTTCATTCCCTCTTGGTTGTCTTGTCTTCGCATTCATATTCCATTCATCCAAACACACTATTTAAATATATCATTAAGCTCCGAGGCAATCATTAACACAATCCGTAAAATAACACCTCGGGAAGAAACTACAAAAAACCACAAATCGATCTGTTATGTAAAAAAGAGAGAGCTAAGGTTTAAAAAATCCTATGGAAAAATGAATGGTCTTAACCCACTACAACAATTCAGGACGTACTGAAAATACCAAGTTTCAGTTTCATAAGAAAAATTTACTCTTCTACCTGGATCGGGAATTTTATTTACCACAAGT
>JAKBQK010000184.1 GCA_021835265.1 Thermoplasmata archaeon | reverse complement strand
GTCTAGATTTTTCTCCAGGATCTCAAGAATCCAGACTGCTTCTCTATCATCTTTATGGGATCCACATGAAAGTTAGGAGAATTCAATATAATTTATTATTGCTGAAAGCGAAATCATTTAAGGATAAAATGATTGCGTAATCGACAATCATATGAAAAGTACCTTTCCATATTATGGCGGCAGATTCTATCAGATCAAAAATATTCTTGAGATCCTGGAGAAAAATCTAGACCAATTTGATGTAGTTGTTGATGTATTCGGGGGGTCAGGTAAGGTACTGCTGAACATACCTGATGAATGGAAGAAGGTGAAGGTGTACAACGACATCAATAAAGATCTCTATGTAACATTCAAAGTTCTACAGGATAGCAGGAAAAGAATGCAACTAGAAAGGAAGTTGAGAAATGCCTTTCCTCATGAAGCCATATTCCAAGAGTTGAAATTATCAGATCCTAGAAATGATGTGGATATTGCCTTCAAGACCATATATCTGCACACTTTTTCATTCTCTGGTGCAGGAAAGGCCTTCAAGCGATATTACAAAAAGGCAAACCTACCACCATTGAGAACTGAAGATTTTCTCCTGGTGAAGAAGTGGATAGTTGAGAACATGGATTTCAGATCTCTTATGAAGAGATACAACAGGCCTGATGTTTTATTGTATCTCGATCCGCCATATTTGAGGGGAGGCGATCAGTACAGGTATAAGTTCAAGATGGAAGATTTTGTCGATTTGAAGACTTTACTGGACAATCACCAGGGGACTTACCTCTTAAATCTGTCAATGACAGACCCTGAGATGATTGGGATATTTGGGGAGCCGAATAAGGTAACTGAACATCACAGGCCCACGATGGTTTATGATCCTGAGAAGGAGAATAGGTGGGGTTGCGGGTATTGGTGGAATTTCAAAGTTTCACCATTTTGATTACTGGTTTAGTTTTTTCTGTTTTTCCTTTAATAGCACAATATCTACGAGATTAATAAGAACCCATATGGTTCTCCACAATCTCAATACTGAGGTTATGGAAAAGAAGAGGAATACAAAAAAGAAATAGAGGTCTGCGACTGAAGACACAAATACGCCCGCTATCGACAAGGCTGTATTTGCCCCGAGCCACTTTATGGTGCTGAAATATATTTTGTACAGATCGCCAAAGTGATTACTTCTTCTGAACTCCTCAAAGATTCCTTTATCCGTCAATGAAATTATTATTGAAACTGCCGTTATCGCGAAACCCAATAGTGTACCACTGATTTGAGCAACTAGTGGATACAAAGAAGGCCTTGACAACACAATAGCATTTACAACTTGTTCGTAACCAAATATATGCTCTGAAAGCAAAATTGAAACAAAAGCTACTGCAAAGGCAACTATTGTCTCGTAGAATAAAAAGTGGAGACGGTAAATATCAAGAACTTTTGCCCCAGAATTCTTCAATCCGATCTTATCTGACACATTAATCCAGCTTGATGAATTTCAGTATATCTTCAGCATTCTCTTGATAAGAGTCCGAGAGTGCATTAAACATACTTGCTGAGTTAACCGAGCGGGAGCCGTTATCGTCTTTCTTCACGTCCTTCTTTGATTTAACCAGGTTTTCCATCAGGTCAAACAAGTCTACCTTTTTAGTAGACTTGTTTATTGCAGTAACTTTAAGGGTTTCCATACTGTCCCACAACTCTTTGTTATCTTTATTCTTTCTAAGGTTAGAGAAGATGCCTTTGAATGGTTTTTGCTTTCTGCTATTGTCTTCCGCCTTAAGAATCAAGCCAAATGTTCTAACACCGGTGAATTTTTTCATTTCTTTTAGGCCTGAAGCCAGATTCTTGTCTAAATTATTCAAATGTTTAGATTGGTCAGGCAATACTTCCACTTCAAAAAGTTTCACCATTCCAATTTTGTCCAGTGTTTCGGTAAGGTCCTTCCTCGGAATTGGTAGGACGTTAATTTCATCCACTTTCTCGGGGGCTTTCTGAATCAGATAATCCGTGAGGGCAGCCGATTTAGGGCCATACTGATTATGCTCCATTGCAAGAACCTTACCTGAAAATATCGAGAAATGGGTAGGTTCATACAGGCCCTCATTTCCTGTCAGTTTCAAAGGTCTCTTCTTGCCATTGTCTTCCACTTGTGGCAATCCTTCGATCCGTTTAGTCCCCATTATTGCACGTATTAAGTCCTTTGAAAACTGTCCATAGAGATCCAAGGACCTGCTGCGCCCATCAGCCAATAATCTGTACCTATCTGGATATTGAAGGGTATTGATTTCGTTGAATATTTCCACAGGATTCGCTTCCACTCCTTCTAATTTAAATTCTATGCTGTAGAACCGAATGGCTCTCGTTACTTCATCCTTTTTTCTTGTCATTATGACTTCTCATCCAATTTAAAGTGTGCTTCTTCTGCACAACAATCGAAGAATGGGTTCCACTGGTCTTTAATCACTCTCAAGTGTAAGCCTTACTTTTTCCGGTTGTTTCTCAAAGGCAGATTTGCGGATGTATAGCGTTGGAATAGGGTCAGTTTCTTTTGTGGCATTAAACACGTATGTATTTTTGGTGGTCTTTTCAAATTTCAAGGTCATCTCAACTTTCATTTTCTCACTCCAAGGGTCTGTTATTAACCCATGAAAGATACTATATTAGAAATATAAACTTTTTTATACTCACATGATAATAATTCTCTAGCTCAAAAATGTCAACTTTTTAATCTATACCAATAATACCAATTAATGCAACAGTTGGTAGATATATCACATCTTTCAAAAAGAGGCTCATCGTTGAGGATAACCCTTCCAAAGAAAGTTCAGGCAATTTTGGGTGTTAAGGAAGAAGACATTCTAGGGTATTATGAGGAAGACGGGAAGATTGTATTGAAGAAGATGTTATGATGACATAAGCCAGAATGTTTTTAAGGGCATTGCATAAAATTTAAATCTAGTTTTATCAATACTGTCTGACAATAACCTAGTGTGATGAAATCGATGATAAAGACTAAGTCAATATATGAACCAATCGAAGCTGATGATGGGGTGAGAATTTTGATCACACGCTATTATCCGAGAGGAGTTAAACGAGATAATTTTGATATCTGGCTCCGATCTCTTTCGCCTAGTCCCGAACTGCTAAAGCAGTATAAGGATGGGATAGAGTCCTGGGAAGATTTTAAAATTCACTTTGCTAAAGAAATAAAGAATAACATAGAAAGCAATAGAGGACTTGGAGACATTTCAAGACTTTCGATTGAATCTAATATCACTCTATTGTGTTATGAAAAGAATGGTCACAATTGTCACAGATATCTAATTAGAGATATGGTAAAGTGTCAGATATCGTCTGTTAACTCATCTTATGCCTAAATATGCTGATTACCATGAAAGAATTCCGGTGCAGGGCCTGGTTTCCAACCAACAATCTCTTTTTGTATAGTTCGTTGTTAATGCCAAAATTCTCCCATATATTCTCATACTTTTCCGGGTTTTTTCTTATAAATTCATATGCGCCCCATTCTAGTATTTGCTGATCGTGATACATTCTTCCAGTACATTTGGGGCAAGAGTATACTAATCTTGGTTGAATATCATAATTTCTTATGGTCTGAAAAGGTTCTGCGCTAAATAGTGTGGTTTGGACACTGTTCTCTACTTTTGCTCTTTTGGCAAAGTAATATTTTAAAATTAACGGGCTAACGAACCCAAGGCTCTCCTTTCTTTCATTAAGACTAGAGACACAACCAACTCCATATTTATCAAATAAAGAATCTTCCAAAGCCACTTGATCCAATTTTTCCTTAACTTCTCCATATCTTCTAATATTATATTTCAACCGGCTCCAATTATTCTTAGAACCTTTAATTTTCCAGCTCTCTTTTCTGGTATCTCTTGGATTTCTTTCGAGATCTAATCCCACTTTTGCCCATCTTGTGAGTTTTGTATCTGGTGGAACTGGATATATTCTAATCAAACCTAATTCTTCTGAGTATCCCGCTGTGCATACCGTTTTCCTGTTGTCGCTAATCTCATCCGGAACTGCATTTCCCAAGATTATAATGTCATCAACAGATACAGATTCGTTTTCCATCAATGGTCATTTGAATACGTTTTTGTTGTTATTAAATTTATTTTTAGGCAGATATATTTTGAAGCGGTCTAAAATAAACTCTACTCTTCCATCTTCATCTTTCTTAACACTATTTCTCCATCCTTTTCGCCATAAATAATTAGATCGTCGGGGTTTAGGCCCAGTTTCTTAATAATTTTCACTGGAAGCGTAATTCTAAAAGAGCTTCCCCTTGACGAAATGTGTGATACATCCAATATTCTCATAATTCCGGAATTCAGAAGTTGTATAATAATGGTATTTTACTTTAGTTGGTCAGGGAATCCGTAATATCCGCATTTTATAAGTATTCTCTTTTTCTCATTTATTACACGGAAACACTATTACCTTAAGTACCTGTCATTATTAAGCGGGCTATGGGTGCAAAAGGGCAAATACCAACAATACCTGAGGACCGCGTGATTCAGGAAATAAAGGAGAAAGCATACCAAAGAGGATGGAATGAACGAAAGGAATTCGATTCAGGCCTCATAGAGGAAGCTCTGAGGAAGAGCCAGAATTACGAGGAATTTTCCCTCATGCTGAGAGAAAGGATTGCAAAAGAGGATGGAGCTGTAGAGTGATGTCAAATATAGATGCTGTGAAAACCGGGAACAAATTTGATCGCGAGGTTGGAGAGATAAGGAAAAGACTTAACTCAATAGAAACCAAGGAACAGAGAGAACAATACATATTAGGGCTGATACATGGCCATAATTGGATCTTGGAAACTCTCCAAAGAGGTTTGAAGATGGACCTAAGTGACGATGAACTCAAGAAATTCCTGCAGGGTGAAATCACCACTCAAAAGATTTACTGGAGAAGCGTGAGGGATAGGATATGAACAGATTTGACACGGAATTCTGGAATGGTGGCCTCAAAGCTCTGATCCTTGCAGCTGAAAGGCTTAAGAAACTTGCAGAAGTTGATGTTGCAAATAGTGAGGGAATCCTGATCGGCAGACGTGATCTTTTAGATTTAAAGGAGAGAATAGAGCACGTACATTCAAAGGATTTTGATAAGGCGCTTGACGATTAGTCATTTCCGTGCCTGGGGTTTTCTTTTTTCCATTTTTCTATTTTTTCATTGAGTACATCCTGAATAAATTGTTGTGGAGAATTCCATTTTTTTTCAAGATCCATTATTTTGATTATATCATTGTAGATTCCAATGGGCAAGCGCA
>JAKBQK010000444.1 GCA_021835265.1 Thermoplasmata archaeon | reverse complement strand
GTTGAAATGCCTTAAACACAAAGTTTCAATCCACACACCCGTAAAGGGTGTGACGGTGCAACTACGGGCAACTCGGTAAGGGCAAAATAGTTTCAATCCACACACCCGTAAAGGGTGTGACTGCGTCTTATTTTTTATATGTAGTATAGCGCTCCTCTATACTAATTTTCGCGGATATGTCAAACAGAACCTTTAATTAATTTATAATTTACCACATATAAAATTATTCGCCTTTATCTAGCAATATCCGCTAAATGATTAGAAAAAACATGATCGCTTAAGGTTCGCACATCAATATATTAAGACGCCTTCAGGATCATATCCTTGTCTTGCACCGAAATGTTCAACTCTTCTTTTCCAATTGCTCCCTAAAAAATAATATCTTAAACTATCAGTGGTTGGATCAACAATATCCTCTAATCGGTATCGTAATTCTTTAAACTGATGAGGGTCCAAAAGACATTCAAAAACAGAATTTTGAACACGCTGACCAAAATTTGTGCATTCTTTAGCAACTTTTCTTAAACGATTTGAACCGTCTTGACTTACTGTACTGACATCATATGTTATAAGTACCATCATTTACCCTTATCACTCCTATTTCCATAAGAAAGGTGGATAATCATCCAAATCCCCCCTAATATTTCTTGCTAGAAGCATAGCCTGAACGTATGGCAAGAGTCCTACATCTATCTTTTCGGATAAAAATGGGTGTGTAATTTCGTCTCTTTTTCTATTTTGCCATGCTATAAGGACCTCTTTTCTGGTCTCATCATTCATAATCACCGCACCATTTTCACGTTTAACAAACCCATTTCCTGTCACTTGTCTTCTATTGATAAGTGACAATACCATCCGATCCACCATATAAGCACGTAGTTCTTCCATTAAATCCAAAGCCAAACTTTTTCTACCTGACCTGTCGACATGTAAATATCCCACTTGAGGATCTAACCCCACAGTTTCTAATGCAGACGAACATTCATGCATCAATACTGTATAAAGAAAGGAAAGAAGAGCATTAACTGGATTAGTAGGAGGACGCCTCGTACGTTCATTAAAGGTAAAATGCTCTTTTTGATTAAGGATCAAAATATCAAAGCATGAAAAATATGCACTAGCTGCTTCTCCCTCGATGCCTCTCACTGAATCAACGGAATTTGATACCTCAACTCTATTTAACATTTTTTTTAAGCGTTCAGATGTAGTTAATAACTTATTTTCAACATCTTTGTCAGGATGCTCTCTTATTACCCTTTGTAAAACTCTTCTAGAGTTATGTATCTTTGAGACAACAAATCTTTTTGATAATCTCAATTTTTCAGTTTCTTCTTCTGACCATTTGTATTGTTTTTTTCTTAGATAGACATTCCCAGAAACTTCCCCAGAAACCCTTGCGAGAAATTTTCCATGTTCATTTAGAAAACTTAGACCAACCCCTTTTTCACAACACAAATACATTGCTGAAGGACTTGCTCCCATGTAACCAAAACATACTATGCTCTCTAAATTATGGACAGGAACCCTGAATAGAATATTATCATTAACTTTTACAAGTATATTTTCTCCATCTCTAGCAATGTATGATTCGGGAGTCGTAACATAAAGCGTATTAAGAAGTTTCCTCACAGTTTTCACCACAATTTTCATTATTAAGTTCTCTTGCTAAATAATTAGTGACATAACCTTCGGGTTTAGCCCAATCAGGTTGGCAAATCTCATATAATGAGCATCTAAGGCAGTGTTTTTCCTTTATTGGTAATGGGACAGATGCATCATTATACAAATCATGCATTTTCTTAGACAAGGAAACTACCCTATCTCTTAAATTATTATCTAATAAGACTTGTTCTCTTCTATGAATCTGATTGTAATAGATATACGCAGTTTTTATGCTAGTGTTAAACATCTCTTCAAGCGCTATTGCTTGTGCACAAAGTTGCACAATATCTCTATCATCTTTTTTTGGTCTTCCTCGTTTATATTCAACTGGACTGATTTTCCATTTCCCAGATTTATTTTTTAAAGAAATTGTTTCTGTATATGGTGCATTATCATCTCTAATATATTCAACCACGTCTGCAATTCCTTGTAAACCCAATCTTCTCGATATAACAGGGACGCTTCTTGTGATCCTAATATTTTCTCTGGTTTCATTAATAAATGGATTGTCTGCTCGAGTATGAATATGGGTTCCCTCCACAGTGAATACATTTTCAGCCCATTGTTGTTCTATGTGAATAAGCGCCCATTGTCTTTCGCAAAATGCCATATGTTGTATCCCTGACAAAAGAAGCAGATCATCATCATTATAATATTCAGTCATATAAATGTAGTATTATGATGGTCTTTCTATTAGGTGCACTCCATTTGGAATCTGATTTTTGGCTATAGATATTGTATAATCAGTGAAGTCTCTAGGAGGTTTATTCTCGTCCTTCCTATTTATAGAGACTAAATCGAATAGTTTTTGTGCCTGCGAGTTTCCCATCTTTGAGTCATGCTTAAAAATTATGAGTTTCCTTGTGCACATTAACCCCCTAGCTGCTGATCTATCGTGATCGAACATCTTCTCGAGTGCTTCCCAGAAAATGTTAAGATCGTTTTCTGAAAATCCCGTTTGGGATGCCAGAGGGGCTGAAATAAATCCATGAGCGCGATATAAGGCATAAGGAATTGTAAACTTTCTTCCCATAGTTCTATTATCACCACTTTGCTTTTCAGACTCTTCTTTCGAAGTTACAGCCATACGAGTTATGCTGTGTTCTGACGTAACGACACGATCAATTGATCTTGCAAATGTTAATTGTGCTGGACCACGCACTTGTCCTGCATTAGCACCAGTCGTCATTACTGCACCAAAAGTCCTTATGTCATAGAAATTTTCAAGAAGATATTTCTTCGCCTTATCTATTTCTTCATGTTTTGGTTTGGCATATCTATCAGCATTCTTTGTTGCTTTTGGATCTTTAATTATGTGGCTTAATCCGGTTTGTTTATAAGTTTCCTCTATCGTGTCATTTAAAATTCCTTTTTCACGAATGAATATCTTATAATATTGCTTTTCTGCCATAGTTAATTCTACATAATTTCTAACCTTTCTTTTCAGACTTACGTCAGTTACTAGACCTTGGCCTGTTTCTGCATCTATTCTTGGCAGATTCCCTGCGTCTGGATCTCCATTTGGGTTTCCATCTTTTACATCAAATACCAATACGAAATCATATCTATTCTCAACAATTTTTTTATCTCCTTCTATCATTTATCATCTCCTCCTGGAGTATTCATGTTTTCAACCGTTACTTCGTTGTTATTTTTATCCTTTTTTGTGTAAAAAATCTGTCTCTGATGGTAATATCCAATGGAAAAAAGCCCCTGCTCATGCAGATTTAAATTTGGTGGAAAAATGGAAATTTTCCCCATAATTTCCCCAATCAATTGTTCAAAATAGATAACGGTACTCTCTTTATCAATCTTAGAAATATGATGATTCTTTAAACGGAGCAACGTCGGGAAAACCGTAATTGGTGAGACACAAGCAGCTCCATAAAAACGCTCCCGTATAGTAGAATTAATGTCAGGATTTGCTCTTTCTTGAATCCTCTCAAGTGTAGCAAACAATCTTCCCAATTGGTATCCCATAGAAGGCTGCTCAATGTCAAGACCCATATATATCTCCTTATACGATTTATCAGAGTACAATCTATAATAACTATTTAAATATGCCTTTATTGTAGCTGCCCTTACCGAATTTACCCGTTCTTTTGAATCGCTCAAAATTCTCCTCATTACTGCTTGAATAAGAGAGGCAGGATAGGGAGAACCATTTAATATTGACATCATCAACTTAGCTTCAATATCTGGAGGGATATTTTCAGTCTCATTTCGAATTGAGAGGTTTTTAAGGATTTCCAAAAGTGAATAATATTTAGGCTGTTTATCAGATTTTACTATGGTAAAATCTTCAAAATATTGTTTAATTTTCTCAGCGATCTCGTTTATTGGTGCACTTTTCCAAAATCTAATCACAATTCTTGCTGAATTCGGGCCGAGTCCTAACACAAAAAAATAATTTCTATCTTTTTCTTCAATGTTATATCCTTTTTTCACACCCTCAAATAGTTCGTTTATTTTCCTTGTTCCTGAATTAGGGTCATCCCTTGGAGGTTTTTGGAATAGATATGAAAATACGTTTTCAAAAGTATCCTGTCTCTTTGCCCAAAAAACCATAGTTAAACTCCCGATTACAATCTTTTGTTTCGAATCCTTTTTCAAAAGAGTGTTAAGTGCAGTTGTATAAGCAAATTCGGCTTCTATTCCAACCGGAGAGTTTAAACCATTTTCCTTACCATATGATTTAAACGAATCCAAGTTAAAAGAAACAATTTTTGCACCTGAAGAGTTAATTCCAGCGACTCCTTTAATTTCTTTGTGTAGATCTTTAATTCTGGTATTTTTCCCGGTAACGAGGCAAGTACCTAAAGGAAGGTTATTGTATTTGGCATTTAATCGTTCTTTAACTTCTCGATTTTCAAATATAAAATCTGTGTCATTTTCAAGTTTAAACGATAAATTAGAGTGTACTGAATCTTTGATGTCATTCCAACAGCCTATATTTTCCATATCATATTCTTTAAAATTTTCAAGGAACTGTATGACTGGATTAACATCATTTATTCCAGATAATTCATTCTTTAAGCGTTTCACAAATTCATCTTTCTTTTCTTTTCCCTTTGATCCAAGTCCAAATATATATTCTGCAGAATCCCATAAGAGGTTTGCCTTAATTCCAGAAGTTCTGATTTCTCCCAATGGAACATTAACCATTTTACCTTTATTCTTTTTTCCTGTATTTTCTCTTAGGTCCTCTATATTGATAAGTGTTCCATCATTTTTCAAAACGATTATAAACGATATCTCAACCTTCTCCCATCCAAATGGGGCAATGGATGAATTGGGTTCAGACGACATTCTGTCATAATATTCTTTTAATGCCTGTAATATCATTTTATAACCTCAATTTTCTTTTTATCAGTATTAATTACTCCATTATTCATGACAGCCCTGAAAAACATCGGTGTTGCAGTACCATTGTGTGGATCAAAATCCATATCATACAACATAAATCCTAAATCTTTGCTTTCTTTAATTGGTGTTGATTTTTCTATTTCCATATTTATAAGTTTAAAATCGCATCCAAATTCTCGGGTTCCTAAATATGGTCTATGAAAACATTGTCCTTTTCTAGCACGGCGTTCGAACATAGCGGTATATTTTGCCTCTGTT